>JBATLA010000529.1:0-1691 GCA_049669945.1 Polyangiales bacterium
GGCCGGACACGATATGGTCGCGTCGATTCGCCGTGCGCTGATGCATGTGGAGGGCGCATACGCCATCGCTGTGGTGTCGGAAGCGGAGCCTCGCCGCATCGTGGTCGCCAAGAGCTCGTCCCCGCTCGTGATCGGCGTGGCGCGAGGCGCAACCTATTGCGCGAGCGACATCCCGGCGCTGCTGCCGTACACCAACGAGATGGTCTTCATGGAGGACGGCGAGGTCGCCGTTCTCGATCCAGATGGGTTCGCGCTCTCGACGCTCGACGGTAAGCCACTGAGCCGCCGCTCTCGCAAGATTTCTTGGTCACCGGTGATGGCGGAGAAGGCCGGCTACAAGCACTTCATGCTCAAGGAGATCTTCGAGCAACCGCGCGCACTCGAGGACACGCTCCGCGGGAGGCTCGACCGTGAGCGCGCGGACGTGGTAACGGCCGAGATCGGCCTGAGCGAAGAGGATGCAAAGGCGATCCGCCGCGTGATTTTGTTGGCGTGTGGCACCAGTCATCACGCGACGATCGCCGGACGCTACTGGATCGAAGAGCTTGCCCAGGTGCCTGCGATCAGCGAGCTCGCCAGCGAGTTCCGGGGGCGAGACGCCGTCATCGGCGAAGGTGACCTGGTCATCGCGGTGAGCCAGTCGGGCGAGACCATCGACACGCTCATGGCGGCCAAGGAGGCCAAGGAGCGGGGTGCCAAGGTGCTGGCGATCGCGAACGTGAACGGCAGCGCGATCCCGCGTATGGCGGACGCCAGCTTCTACACGCACGCCGGACCGGAAATCGGCGTCGCGTCGACCAAGTGCTTCATGACCCAGCTTGCCAACCTCTTGATGTTCAGCATCTGGCTCGCGCGTCGGCGGGGTACCCTGAGCGAGGGCGAGGCCGGCGAGCTCGTCGAAGGGCTGGCCCGTGTTCCGCACCTCATCGACGAGCGGCTCAAGGCCACCCACGAGACCATCGCCAACATGGTCCGTGACTTCGCAAATGCGCGCGACGTCCTCTTCCTAGGCCGCGGGCTCAGCTTCCCGATGGCGCTCGAAGGGGCGCTCAAGCTCAAAGAGATATCTTACGTGCACGCCGAGGGCTACGCAGCCGGCGAAATGAAGCACGGACCGATCGCGCTCCTCGACGCTGAGGTGCCGGTGATCGTGCTCGCCCCGAAAGACCGCCACTACGAGCGCGTCTGCAGCAACCTTCAAGAAGCCCGCGCACGGGAGGCCAAGATCATCGGCGTCACGACCGCAGGGGACAAGCAGGCGCAGGCGCTCTGCGACGCGTTCGTCGAGGTGGCGCCCACGCACGAGGCGTTGAGCCCGTTCCTCACCGTGGTCCCGCTCCAGCTCTACGCATACTGCGTTGCCGACCACAAAGGCACCGACGTCGACCAGCCGCGCAATCTCGCCAAGACCGTCACCGTGGAGTGACGATGCGATGAGAGTCGGGGTGGTCACGACCGGGTTTCCTCGTTTCGAGGGAGACCACAGTGGTGCGTTCCTGCTGACCCTCGCCCGCGGCATCGTTGCGCACGGACACGAGGTGCGCGTGCTCACGCCAGAGCCAGCCGTTCTTCATCAGCCACCCCGATGGCCCGGTATCGAGGTGCGATGGGTCCCCTACGCGCGGCCGCGGGCGCTCCAGCGAACCTTTTACGAAGCGGGCGCGCCGGACAACCTGCGCAGGCACCCGGTT
>JBATLA010000530.1:0-3089 GCA_049669945.1 Polyangiales bacterium
CCGCATGACGGTCTGGGAGCGGATGGACGTCCTCCGCGACCCCGGCACCGAGCCGACGATTCTGTACCAGAACTGGGGTCCCAATCTCGACGGCGCATCGATCGTCACCGCGATCGTGCAGATCGACGGGCGCGAGGTCGCGGCCTACGGACACGACTTCACGGTTCGCGCCGGATCGATGGACGCGACCAACGGTACGAAGCTCGCCAACGTCATTCGCCTAGCGGGTCGCCAGGGGATGCCGCTCGTCGGCATGAACGATAGCGCCGGCGCGTTCGTGCCTGCTGGCATCGGCGGGCTGGATGGCTACGCCGAGGCGTTCACCGCGCTTCGCAAGATCAGCGGCGTCGTCCCGAGCATCATGTGCATGTTCGGATACAACGCGGGTGGCGGATCGTACCTGCCGAGGCAAGGCAGCTTCATGATCCAGCCGTCGCACACGTTCTTCGGTCTCACGGGTCCCGGCGTCGTGAAGACGGTCCTCGGCGAAGACGTCACAGCCGACGAGCTCGGCGGTCCGGGCGTCCATGGTCAGAGCGGTGTGTCGGATTTGACGGTTCGCGACGAGGTGGGCGCGCTTCGAACCGCGCGTCGGCTATTGAGCTACCTACCCGGGAACAATCACGAATTCGCGCCGTATCAGGAGACCTCGGACCCGATTGACCGGCCGACCGGAGAGGTCGACACCTTGCTGCGAAAGGCATTCAACTCCCCCACCGGTTTCAATACGCCGATCGACGTCAGCATCATCCTTCAGCAGATCTGTGACCACGGCGACTACTTCGAGCTCCAGCCGCAGCGCGCTCGCAACACGATCACGGCGTTCGGCCGTTTGGGCGGTCACGTCGTCGGATTCGTGTGCAACAACAGCGCCGTGGCCTCCGGGCAGATCGACGTCGACGCGGCATTCAAGAACTCGCGCTTCATTCGCTTCTGCAACCTTTACAACATTCCCGTCATCTTCATGGAAGACACGACCGGGTTCCTGCCAGGCCGCGATCAGGAGAGCCGGGGGATCGTCCAGGCGGGCCGCGCCATGCTCGATTCGATCATCGATCTACGGACGCCACGCCTGCTCCTCATCATCCGAAACGCATTCGGCGGTGCATACGCGGCATTCAACTGTTACGCGGTGGGCGCCGATCACGTCATGGCGCTTCCGACGACACGCGTCGCCGTCATGGGTCCGGCGGGCAAGGACTTCGTCTACAAGACGGAAGTGCGCGAAGTCCGAGCGCAAGCCAAGTTGCGAGTCCAAGAGGCCATCGATGCGGGCGCGTCCAAAGAAGACGCGCATGCCGATGCCGCGGCATGGCTCAAGGAGCAGGAGGCCGCCTTTAGCGCGCGCTACGAGAAAGAGCTGATGAACCCCAAGGAGGCGCTCAGCCTGGGCTCGATCTCCGAGATCGTCATGCCCACGGACGTCCGCGCCTCGCTCGCCAAGAGTCTCAACTTCTACCTGTCCCACTACACGCCCGAGCCGTTCGGCGGGATCCAACGGGAGTTCCACTGATGGCTGCCGGCGACTACCTTCACAATCCGATGATTCACCGGGACCGCCGTCTCGGTGAGGCAGACTCCGAGTGGGTCCGCTCGTTCGCCTGCGCAGACATGACCGTGCTGATCGTCTGCCGTGGTCCCATTCGCCAGGAGGCGCTCGACGTCTTCGCGGAGATGGGGATGACCAAGGTGGGCATCCTGCTCTCTGAGAAGGACTCGATCGTCTACCCGCGCGCCCTCGCGCCCGAGCTTCGCCGTTTGGATCCGTCGCGCGTGCACAACGTGCAGGACTATACCGGCGCGAGCGGTGAGGAACGGACGCAACGCATCGCCGAGATCATCGCGATCGCGAAAGACAACGGCTACGACTACATCTTTGCCGGCTACGGCTTCATGGCCGAGGACGAAGGGTTCGTGAGCTCAATCGAGGAGGCGGGCCTTCGTTTCATCGGCCCCTGCTCGTACACCGTGCAGGCGGCGGGCTTCAAGGACGAGGCCAAGCGGACTGCCGAGCGGGTCGATGTCAGCGTCACCCCAGGCGTGAACGACGCGACCACTCGCCTTCTCCTCAGGAAGCACGGTGACCTCGCGGGGCTCAAGAAGCTGGCCAAGAAGCACGGACTCGAAGTTCCGGTGCTCAGCGACAAGGGTGTCGAGCTCGACGCAGCGGCAGACGCGGTCCTCGGGGCCTCGTACGAGGCGGGCATCGACGTCTACACGGTTGGCGAGCTCGCCGAGCAGATCGAGATCGAAGTCGGCGCGATCGTGAGCGAGTACAAGGGTACCCGGATTCGACTGAAGGCGATCGGCGGCGGCGGCGGCAAGGGCCAGCGAATCGTCAGCAAGGCCGACGAAGCGCCCGCCATGGTTCGCGAGATCCTCGGCGAGGTGAAGGCTCTCGGCGTTGGCGACAACAAGAACATCCTGGTCGAGCTAAACATCGAAACCACGCGCCACAACGAGATCCAGCTCCTCGGCAACGGTGAGTGGTGCATTTCTCTCGGCGGCCGCGATTGCTCGCTCCAGATGCACGAGCAGAAGCTCCTCGAGGTGTCGATCACGCAAGAGACGCTCGCTGCGGCAGTCGAGCGGGAACGAGCGGCCGGCAACGAGGCGGCCGCCTCCGCAATAGAGCAAGATCTCAATATCCTCCGGAGGATGGAAGCCGAGGCCGAACGATTCGGCGAGGCGGTGAAGCTCGATTCGGCGTCCACGTTCGAGTGCATCGTCGATGGCCCGCGCCACTACTTCATGGAGGTCAACACGCGCATCCAGGTGGAGCACCGCGTGTCCGAGCTTTGCTACGCGCTGCGTTTCACCAATCCGGATGACGACTCCGACTCGTTCGACGTGCACTCCATCGTCGAGATGATGGCGCTCCTCGCCAAGCACAAGGCGCGTCTGCCGAGGCCCATTCGGGTTCAGCGGGACGCGGCGGCCGTCGAGGCGCGACTCAACGCGACCGATCATTCGCTGTCGCCTCACGCGGGCGGCGAGATCATGTCGTGGTCCGACCCCATCGAAGGCGAGGTTCGCGACGATCAGGGGATCTGCTTCAAGAACCCCGATACCGATCTCTTCATGCGCTA
>JBATLA010000531.1:0-2298 GCA_049669945.1 Polyangiales bacterium
GAGCTCCCTCGTCACCCACGCCCATGCGGCGCGCGCGTCTCGGTGAACCCCTTGCTCGGTGGGCGTGCCCGTGCTTCCCGGGTACCCGCGGTAGTGGACGCCGACGAAATCCCAGCCCTCGCTCAACAAGAGATTCTGTAGCTCGATCTGGGCGAGCACCGACGAGGCGTTCCCATGAAAGTAGAGGACGACGCGGCGAGGGCCGGTTTCGACGGCTTCTCGGTGCCAGCCGTAGAGCGTCTCGCCGTCTTCGGTGGGGATTGCGAGCTCTCGCGCGCCGACCTGTTCCGCGACCCGGGCGAGAAGCGCGGTGCTGACGCCTTCGGGCCCGGGGAAGATCATCTGACGTTGAAACCGAGAGAACAAATCTTGTGCTCCGCTAGCTCGCATGACTTACCATGCGCGGCGATGAGCGGAATCATGAAATCAGTCGCCGCGCTGCTCTCCCTCGGATTGGTGGCGTGCGGCGGGTCGAAGTCGGCGGACTCCGGGTCGACCGGCAAGGTCAGCGCGGTCGAGGCGATGGGGATCACCCCGCCCGACTCCCCGTGGGACGAAATGAGCGTTGCAGACAGGGAATTCTACATGATCGGCAAGGTGAACCCGATTATGAAGGAGCTCTTTGCCGCCCACGACGCCGAAGAATACGGCGACTTCGATTGCGTCGACTGTCACGGCGAGGAGATGCGAGAAATCAATTTCAAGATGCCCGCCCCGTCGATGTACATCGTCCCGCCCGAAGGGACGCCGGGTCATCGCGGGATGCTGTCTACCTTCCCTGAGCAAGTGAAGTTCATGCAGGAGGTCGTGACCCCTTCGATGGGCAAGCTCCTCGGCATCGAGAACTACAGCTGTGCCGGCTGTCACCCGAGCGAGGCGCCGAAGAAGGCTTCGTCGAAATCGAAGCGATAGCAGTGCTTCCGGTCACCTTTGACCGGGCTAGAACCCCCTGCTAGCGTTCAGCCACTTTTTTCCGGAAAGGGAGTCCGATGACCTGGGTCATTACACGTCTTTGCCGCGATTGCGTCGACAAGTCCTGCGTCGACGTCTGTCCCGTGGAGTGCATTTACGAATACAAGGGTGACGACAAAGAGACGTTCCCCAACCAGCTGTACATCCAGCCGGAAGAGTGCATCGACTGTGGCGCGTGCGAGCCGGAGTGTCCTTGGGAGGCGATCTACGAGGATGCCTCGGTGCCCGAGGTCTTCACGGACGACACCGAGCTCAACGCGAAGATGGTCGAGGCGCAGGACGACTTCGAGGTTCCGGTCAATGACGGCACCGATCAGCCGACCCCAGAAGAAGTGGCAGAGAACAAAACCAAGTGGGGCCTCGCCTAACGCTTGATCCGGTAGGCGGCGTAGAGATACGCAGCCGCCACCGCGGCTAAGCAGGCGTACGCGACTGCTAGGTAGAAGTCCGCGAGGTCGTTGGCGCTCCAGCCGAACTGCTGGACGAGGCGGTTCATGTCGCCGTCGCTGTCCGCGCCGACCGCGGAGCCCCAGGGCATCTGGGACACGTCCGCGGAGACGGTGCGCCACAAGAGTGCGGCGTGGACGAAGCAGAGGCCGGCCGGAATGATGGCCAGCCATCGCCAGAAGTCCCAACGGAACCGGTCCGGCAACGGGAAGTGAAAGGTGACGAGAAGGAACCCGCCGAACACGAGCTCTCCGAGGGCGCCGGCCAGAATTTGCCACATCAATGTGGTCGTCGGGGAGATGAGGAATGTCGCGATTGCCCAGGCCGCAAGTACCGCGCCCGCGACCCCCAGCATGAAGCGGTTGTTCTCCCGATACGTGTGCCACATCAGCCAGCCGAGTGCGCCGACGACGAGCAAACCCATCAGCACCGACTGATCGTCGAACCAATAGGTGAAGAACGGAAGTGGAATGGCGATCCGGCTGCTGAGCCATGATGCGGCAGCGTGGCCGAGCTCGTGAAACGGCATGCCAACGAGCGATGCAAGAAGGCGACCGAGACTGGTCGAGCACAAGAGCCAGCTCGAGAGCAGCGCCACGGGAACCCCAACCAGGTTTCCGACGCCGCGATCGTGTCGGCTTCGGCTGTGTTCCAGGTGCGGTCCATCGCGCGTGATTGGAGCGGCGCTCGGTGCGGGCGCAGTGACAAACCGAACGGGGCGCCGCGAAGTCTGGAGTGCACGCGCGAGCGCGAAGAAGGCACCGTCGCCGAGCCAGAGTCCGCCGCACCGACGGCACTGCCACGACTCCGCGTCTTCGGCGCCCTTGACTTGCAGCGGTTGCATCGCTGGGTCGACGCACTTCGGGCAGCGCATCCCGA
>JBATLA010000532.1:0-7141 GCA_049669945.1 Polyangiales bacterium
GTGCTCGACGCGGTGCACGCAGGTGGCCGCTTTGCCGACTGGAAACGGGCGTTCGACGCCCTGCCTGCGAATCGCCCGAGGCGCTTGTTGGTACGTCCGGGCAACCGTTTGGGTCGCGCCGGCTAGCTTGGCTAGCCGATGATGCTTGCGGCAGCGGAGGCGGCCCAGTCGAGATAACGGCTCGGAAGGATCCCCAGCTTCATGACGTAGTAAGCGGCGATGAACAGCGCGATAACGACGTACCAGGACTGCATCGGCACGGCGACCGGAGCATCCTCTTCAGGCTCCTTCATGTAGAGGTACACGATCACCTTGAGGTAGTAGTAGGCACCCACTGCACTCGCGAGCACGCCGAGAACCGCGAGCCACAGCATCGGGCCGCCGGCCTGTACGGCTGCGCTGAACACATAGTACTTGCCAAAGAAACCGGCCGTCGGTGGCAGGCCCAAGAGGGAAAGGACGCCGATGACGAATGGGAACGCCGCCATTGGATGACGGCGACCTGCGCCCGCGAGGTCCGCGTAGCTGACCGCCTCTTTGCCCTTCGATCCCATGAGGATGAGCGAGCCGAAGGCGAGGACGTTCGAGAAGGTGTACGCAGCCATGTAGTAGAGCACGGCGCTGACCGCGAACGAGCCCGCTTCATCGACCGCAGCGACGCCGACGAGGATGTACCCAGCATGCGCGATGGACGAGTAGGCGAGCATGCGTTTGACACTGCTCTGTGCGAGGGCTGCGAGGTTGCCGTACACCATCGAGAGCACGGCGAGAATCACGACCACCGGAGTCCATCCGGTGTAGAGCCCCATGGTGGATGGGTCACCAAACGCGCCGACCAAGACCCGCAACAGCACGGCCACCGCGGCAGCCTTCACAACGACCGACATCAAGGTCGTAACCGGGGTCGCCGCACCCTCGTAGGCATCGGGAACCCACATGTGGAACGGCACGGCGCCGACTTTGAAGGTCAGCCCGACCAGCAGCATGACGAGTGCGAAGACGGTGAGAGCGGCCTCGGCCTGACCCGAAGCAATCGACTCCCGAATGCCGCCGAGATCGGTGTGGCCGGTCGCGCCGTAGAGCAAGGCACTCCCAAACAATAGGATCGCCGCAGCAAAAGAGCCGAGCAGGAAATACTTCACCGCGCCTTCGATCGCCCGCGCGCTGGTTCTCCGATAGGCGACCAGCGCGTAGGCACCGAGCGACATCGTCTCGAGGCCGAGGAAGATACTCAGGAGGTCGACGGCGCGCGCCAGCACCATGGCGCCAAAGGCCGTGAAGATGACGAGGACGTAGAACTCGCCCCTCTCGAAGCCATGCTCACGGAGGTACCCGCCCGCGAGGAGCGCGGAGAGTCCGGCGCCGACGCAAATAATCACGTCGAAGAACAACCCCATCCGATCGACGGCGATGTAGCGGGTCACGACCTCGGGCGCGTTAGTGATGTCACCGCCAACGAGCAAGACGGCTGCAACCGCCGCGGCGACGAAGAGGGATGCCGCGGTCACCAGCGCAAGCTCGGTTCGATCCTCGGTGAACGCGTCGACCACCATGATGCTGAGCCCCGCGGCGACCAGCAACAGTAGCGGCGACACTCCAACTAGAGCACTCATCGGTGAGTCTCCCCTTCGCTGGGCTGCGCAACTGCAAGCTTGCCGGCAGCCTCGAGTCGCTCTTTGAGCTCATCGAAATCGACCAAGCGCGGCTCGGCGGTTCGACGGCCTTCGTAGTAGCGGAGCGTGAAGTCCGTCACGAACGAGTCCACCGCTGGATTCATCTTGTCGAGGAAGAACTTCGGGTAGAGCCCAATCCAGAACACCATGAAGATGAGCGGAAGCACAGCGAGCGTCTCGCGGCGATTGATGTCCGGCAGCGACTCGTTCTCTTCGTGCGTAACCTTGCCCCAGAACATGCGAAGCACCGCGTGCAGCATGTAGACGGCCGCGAAAATCACGCCTGTCGTCGCGAGGAGGGTCATGACGAACCACGAGGTTCCAAACCCAATCGGCGTCCGCGAGAAGAAGGCGCCCGCGAGAGCCATGAACTCACCGATGAAGCCGTTGGTCCCGGGGAGGCCGATGGAGCTCATCGTGATGATGAGGAAGAAGAGCGTGTACCAGGGCATGACCTTGGCGAGCCCGCCGAAGTCGTCGAGCATGCGGGTGTGCCTGCGATCGTAGATGACGCCGACCAAAAGGAAGAGCGCGCCCGTCGAGATGCCGTGGTTGATCATCTGGAGCATGGCGCCAGAGATGCCCGTACGGTTCATCGCAAAGAGGCCGAGTAAGATGAAGCCCATGTGGCTCACCGAGCTGTACGCGATGAGCTTCTTCAGGTCGCGCTGGACCCACGCTGTGTACGCGCCGTAGATGATCCCGACGATACCGAGGCCGGCGAGGACGGGACCGAGCGCCTGGCTCGCCACCGGGAAGAGCGGCATCGCGAAGCGGATGAACCCGTAGATGCCGAGCTTCAGCAGAACCGCAGCCAGAATCACGGAGCCGCCGGTGGGCGCCTGGACGTGCGCGTCGGGCAACCAGGTGTGAAACGGGAACATCGGCACCTTGATCGCGAACGCCAACGCAAACGCCGAGAAGCAGAGATACTGCGGGAGGGCGGGCAGCACCAAGGTCGACAGCTCGTGGAGGTCGAACGTGTAGTGACCCGCGAGCTCCGCGTAGCTCGAGACGACGTACAGGATGGCCACCAGCATCACGAGGCTGCCGACCATCGTATAGATGAAGAACTTCACGGCGGCGTAAACGCGGTCCTTGCCGCCCCAGATGCCGATGATTAGGTACATCGGCACCAGCATCAGCTCCCAGAACACGTAGAACAGGAAGAGATCGAGCGCGACAAAGGCGCCTAGCATCCCGAGCTCCAGGAGCAGGAACGAAAAAGCGTACTCCTTGATGCGCGTGTTGATGCTGCCCCACGACGCGTAAAGGGCGACCGGGGAAAGCGCGGTCGTCAAGATGACGAGCCACAGCGAAATGCCGTCGACTCCAAGCTTGTAGGAGATCCCGAACGACTCCACCCAGACGACGTGCTCGACGAAGTTGTAAGCTGGGCCCGAGTAGTCGGCGAAAACGAGTCGGAGGCTCAGGACGAGCTCGACCAGCATCGCCAGAATCGAAAAGCGGCGGGTCGCGTTCTCCCACGAGCGGGGGAGCAGGAGAACCACCACGGCGGCGAGCGCCGGGACCGCGAGCAGCCACGAGAGGGTGTGGGTGTTCATCGCGCCACCTCACCCTCGTGCCCCGTCAGCGATGCATGCGCTGGCGTCTCGACGTCGAACGGCAGGGGGATTCCCTTCGTGGTCACGCTCGAGTTGCCGAACGCGTTTCGGACCTCGACTGTGGCCTCGACGAGCGGTCGGCCGACCACGCGTGCACTTCCTAGGCGGCCTTGCCGACCCATGGGCAGCCGTATGTCTCTGCCCCCGGTGGTTTTGGTTCGCGCGAAGGGCTTGCGGAACAATAGATCGCGGCCGTCGATGCGGACCTCGAACCCGATTTCTTGCGGCGAGAGGAACTCCGAGGGAACGACCGACTCGATCGGAAGCGGAATCCACGCATCGCCCACGTTCAGGCGCTTCTCGATGCCGGACTGAATATTGGTGATGAAGACGGCAACCCCGCGGATGTCGTCGTCCTCATACTCGAAAGACGTGCTCGCGGCGTCTCCCCACTCGGTCTCGAACTCGCCATCGGAGTTGGCATCCCAGCGGTACTGGTACCCGAGGCCTGCGGGCGCGGTGAGCGCGACGCTCGTGCCTTCGAACTCGGCGTCGATGCCGGAGTGCGGCGTCCAATACCAAGCCATCACACCGACGAAACCGACGATCATGACGGCGCCGTACATCTGAACCACACCGTTCTGCATGCGTGCGAGGAGTCTGCCGATCTCGCGCGACTTGAAGCTGGGCCACTTCGTCATCAGCGCATCGACGAAAGTCATGTCGGCGTGACCCGCGGCGGTCGCGACCTTCTTCAGCGGGTTGACGATCGTAGCTGCGTAAAGCTCGTCCACGCGCCATTTGTCGAAGGCCAGTTGATAGAGGCGCGCGGGGATCATCTTCTGGAGTGCATCCTCGCTCTTGTTTCGGTAGAGGACCCACGCCGCACTGATGCCGATCGCCATCGCGCCAAACGCAAGCCCCGATGCCAGGTTCACGATGTGAAGCTCCTCGGGAACCGGCTGCCCGGCAACCGAGCTGTGCATCCAGTGGCCCCACCAGCTCCACTCAGCGAGATGGGTGCCGGTGATTGGCAGCACATGCGGGAGCCCCAAGAAGCCCACGACCAGCGCGCCGGCGCCAAGCACCATGAGGGGGATCGCCATGCTCGGTGGCGACTCGTGCGGATGCGCGTCGTACGGATGGTCGCCGGATTGATCGGCACTTCGGTACTCGCCCGTGAAGGTCAGGAAGTAGAGGCGGAACATGTAGAACGCCGTCATCACGGCGGCGAGCGTGAGCCCGATCAACACGAACCAACCGACGCCGTGAATGAGCGCGTTGTCGCCGCGGTAGATCTGGGCCGCCGCGCCGAGGAGGATTTCGTCTTTCGAAAAGAAGCCGCTCGTGAGGGGGAATCCGGCGATCGCCAAGCAGCTGGCCAGGAACGTCCAGCGCGTGACTGGCATGTACTTCTTCATGCCGCCGAGCTTGAAGATATCGGCATCACCGTGGGCGTGCACCGCGTGCATCACGGAGCCCGCGCCAAGGAAGAGGCAGGCCTTGAAGAAGGCGTGCGTGAAGACGTGGAAGAAGCCGGCGGCAAAGAACCCAACCCCGACCGCAGCAAACATGAAGCCGAGCTGACTCACGGTGGAGTACGCTAGAATCTTCTTCATCTCTCTTTGCACGACGGCGATCGACGCGGCGAGCAGCGCGGTGAGCGTGCCTGTGACGGCGATGACGGCCATCGCGAAGTCAGATGTGATGAAGAGAGGCGAGAGCCTGCAGCAGAGGTACACGCCAGCGGTGACCATCGTCGCCGCGTGGATGAGAGCGGAGACGGGCGTGGGCCCGGCCATCGCGTCTGGGAGCCAGACATAGAGCGGAATCTGCGCGCTCTTGCCGGTGCACCCGAGGAAGAGGAACAAGCAGGCGACTGTCGCTAGGCTCGGCGCCATCCCGAACAGCCAAACCGGAAAGCTGCCCTGGAACTCGCCGTTCATGGCGGCCTGATTGATATCCACGAACTCGAAAGAGCCGGCGACACCCACCAGGATGAACATCCCGATCAAGACACCGAAATCGCCGATCCGATTGACGACGAACGCCTTCCGACCGGCAGCCGCGTAGTCGCGGTTTTCGTACCAGAACCCGATCAGCAGGTAGGAACAGAGCCCTACGCCCTCCCAACCGATGAACATGACCGGCAGGCTGCTCCCGAGTACCAGGATCAACATCGAGGCCATGAAGAGGTTCAAGAAGCTCATGAACCTCGGGTAGCCCTCGTCATCGCCCATGTAGCCAACGCTGTACATGTGGATCAGACCGCCAACGCCGGTCACGACCAAGGTCATGACGCCGCTGAGCGAGTCCATCGCGAACTGGACGTTGATCGGCACGACACTGCCGCCCGGGATCTTCACCGAGAACCACTCGTAGAAGTGGTATCCGAGCGCCGCATGCTCTACGTGATCGTGGGCCATCCCATAGAGCTCGATGAACGACACGACCGCGAGCACGAATGAAACCGCCACCGAGCCGACCGCGACCAGAGTGACGACGGCCTTGGGCAGATAGCGCCCTGCCAAGCCGTTGAGGATCGCCCCACCCAGCGGGAACAGGATGATCAAAAGGAGCATGAGCTGCTGAGTGGTTTCTGGGTGCATGAGTCTAATACTTCAGCAGGGTCGCGTCGTCGGTATCGAGGGTCTTCTTGATGCGGTAGTAGGCGATGAGAATTGACAAACCGATGACGAGCTCGGCCGCCGCCACCGCGATGACGAAGAACGCGAACAACTGTCCGTCGTGGTTGCCCGGGTAGGCGCGGTTGAAAGCGAGAAGGAGCACGTTGACCGAGTTGAGCATCAGCTCGATCGACATGAGCTGGATCAGCATGTTGCGGCGGACCAGGAAGCCCGCGGCCCCGATGCCGAACAGAACGGAGGCCAACGCCAGATACGTGCCGATACCCATCGTGCCCTACTCCGTCCGGCTCCGGGCCACGCCGATCGCGCCGATGATGGCGACCAGCAGCGTGATGGAAATGATCTCGAACGGGACCGCGGCCTCTCGATAGATTGCAAGTCCGAGCCCCTGGACCGTGCCGAAGCCTTCCGGCACCTCCACCCAAGGCGCATCGAAGTACGCGACCGACGTCGATAGCGCGAGAACCACCGCAACGACCATCGCGATGCTCAACGTTCGCGACGCCAGGCGCCCCTCAATCGGCCCCACCTCCGCCTCGGGACCAATCAGCATGATGACGAAGACGAACAAGACGACGACCGCGCCTGCGTAAACGAGCAGCTGAAGGACCGCCATGAGGTGGGCGTTCAGCGTGAGGAACATCCCGGAGAGCGAGATGATGTGGACGAGCAGGCCCATGGCCGCGCGCAGAGGACGCTTCGACCAGATTGTGATCAACCCGCCAGCGATCGCGAAGATCGCCGTCACGACGAACATCGTTGCCCCAGGAATCGTCACGCCGCCCCCTCTACGATGCTTCGGACGCTGTCGTCGTGCCGCACGCCGTCGGGCACGCCGTCAACGGCCGCTTCCATGAACTCCTCGCGGAACTTCTGCACCATGCCGAGCAGGGGCATCGCGGTGCCGTCCGCGAACGCGCAGATCGTGTTGCCCATCATGTTGTTGGCAATGTTGACCAACAGATCGACGTCCTCGGTCTTGCCGCGGCCATGGACGAGGTTGTCGAGCACATCGACGAGCCAGCCGGTGCCCTCGCGGCATGGGGTGCACTGCCCGCACGACTCGTGCTTGTAGAAGCGCATCAGGTTGCGGCAGGCCTCGACCATGTTGATCGTGTCATCCATGACGATGGCGCAGCAGGTGCCGAGCATCGTACCGAGGGCGCGATAGGTGTCGACGCCCATCGGCACGTCGATTTCGCTCATTCCATGCCACTTGTGAAGCGGGTGGTCCTCGGCTGGCGCGTCGACCTTG
>JBATLA010000533.1:0-1666 GCA_049669945.1 Polyangiales bacterium
AGTAGGCGCCGCCCATGTAGCCGGTGAACAGTGCCACCCAGGCGAAGAAAGAGAGCTTGCTCGGTGGCAGCAAGAAGTCTGGCCACTGCAGCGCGAGCAGAGTCTGCGCCTCGGGCGGGAGCTTGAAGGCGTCGAATACGTCCTGGAGTGTGGCGTTGCGGTGCCGGATGACTCGACGCAAGCGATGGAGCCGTGGGATCATCCGAAGCGCGCGGGGCGTGGGAGGGAGCGAGTCGAGCTCACGCTCCACCTGGCGAACCTCTTCCAAGAAGGCGCGGCAACGATCGGCGTATGCCGGAAACAACGCCGCGAGGCGGGACGCCAAGATGTCCCAGTCGTTCGGGATGTCCAGGGCATACCCGGGCATGCGCATGCGATCGAAGCCATTGCTGTCGAGGCGCTCGAAGGTGACCTCTTCGTCGAGCTCGAGCTTGCGCAGAAAGCGGCCGACAGTCTCGTCTGGACCGCAGTTCCAAACGTAGTGGAACTGCGCATTGAAACGGTACACGTCGGGGGCGTGACCGAAGCTGAAGGTGTGGCCGTAGCCGCCGGGCGCGTAGTGGGCCTCGAGCACGGTCACTCGCTTGCCCGCTCGGGCCATGAGAGCAGCAAAGGCGAGCCCAGATAGCCCACTTCCAATGATCAGGTAGTCCGGCCTCATCGCGTCTCCAGATCAGAGGATATCGCCGCCGAGAATTGATGGCACCCTCTGGCTGTGAGACATGGCACGACACGCTGCTAAGAGCACGTTCGATGTTCGGTACGCGCGAAGCTCATAGTACGTCTAATCGCAGTGCCGATCGGTTGAGGGTCTCTGAGCGAAATTGTCGATGAGCGCGCAGGGTGAGCGCACCGCAGCACTTAGGCTTCGATTCCCACCGCCTCCACGGCCCGGTGTCTCTCGTCAGACTACGTCGACCGCACAATCGTTGATGCTTCGCGGAGCCACGGATCGCCGAGGCATCCATCAACACCTGACTGCGGCCGAGGCTACCTTTTCGGCACCGATACGCGTACGCGCACACCTGGCTCGATGCGAATCGTTCCGAACAAAGCGCGAAAAGGCTTGATGCCGAAATCCGGTTGGTGCAGTGGGACGTCTGTCATCCATTGCTCACCTTCGGCGCGAATATCTGCGCTCAGCGGCCGCGTTTGTCCGTGCAAGGTCAGCGAGCCCGTCATGCGAAAGCCATCTTCCAGCGCTTCGACCGAGGACGACACAAACCGCACTTCCGGAAACTTTTTCGAATGTAGAACATCGTTGACGATGTGGTTATGGATCTTCTGGACGTCGCGCGCGGACAAGCTCTCTTCTCGGCCGGCGAGCTGCGCACTCACCAAACGCAAGCTGCTTGAATCGAAGGTTGCCTCAATCGCCCCAGATGCGTCTTCCACCTGGATCTCGAATCGCTCGACCTGGATCTTCAGATCGTGCGCAGCTGGAAGAAAGGCCTTCCTTCGAGGTGAACACGAAGCATTCGGCGTTGGACCGATCGTATGTGACCATGCGTAGCTCCCTATCTCACGTCAGTCTGGGCTGTGTTGGAGTGTGGGGCGTTTGGGGAGGTGGCGTAGGCCCATCCAGGCGAGGGCGATGATGTGTTTGGCGACCTCTTCGATAGGCGGTTTGCGCTCCTCGGTCCACCAGGTGCCGACGAAGGTGACC
>JBATLA010000534.1:0-8003 GCA_049669945.1 Polyangiales bacterium
AGCCAACACCTCGTCGTGGACCTCGAAAGCCCCGAAAAAAGCAGGGGAAACCAGATGTTCAGCCAGCTCGCGTTGCCCTCGGTGTGCCAGCTCTCATAATTCCAGGGTTCCCGTCTTCTGAGCTACGCTCGGGTATTCTTGCGCACAAACCTTGAGCCGAGGCCATTTTTGTGAATAAATATACTAAGACTGGATCTCGATTAGGAACCACACGAGCATGAGCAGAAACAGACTGGGCGAGCTCCTCGTACGCGAGAAACGAATCAGCCTCGAGCAGCTTCGCGAGGCGCAGAAGCAGCAGAAGGACGACAACGTCAGCCTCGGGTACGCGTTGGCGCGGCTCGGCGCGATCTCTGACCAGGAGATCACCGACTTCCTGAGTGAGCAGTATCGCGTCCAGTCGATCGACCTCTCCGAATACGAAATCGATCGGGAGATCCTCAAGCTCATCAGCCCACAGGTGTGCGAACGCCACAAGATCATCCCGGTCTCGCGCGCAGGAAGCTCGCTCATCGTCGCGATGGCGGATCCGTCGAATCTCAACGCGATCGACGATGTGAAGTTCCTGACCGGGTACAACGTGGAACCCGTCGTCTCGTCCGAGAGCGCGATTCTGAGCGCGTTGGAGCGCGCGTACGCGCAACCGGAGATCTCGTACGACGACATCATGGAGGGCTTCGACGAGTCGGAGATCGAAGTCGCCACGACGGAGGATGACGACGCCCTCCTCGACCTCGAGCGCGCGAGCGAGGACGCGCCGGTCGTTCGGCTCTGCAACGCCATTCTGCTGAACGCGATCAAGCAAGGCGCATCCGATATTCACGTCGAGCCCTATGAGCGGGTGCTCCGTGTTCGATACCGCGTCGACGGCGTCCTTCACGAGGAGATGACGCCGCCGATCAAGCTCAAGAACGCGATCGCCTCGCGTCTGAAGATCATGAGCTCGCTCGACATCGCCGAACGGCGCTTGCCCCAGGATGGCCGCATCAAGCTCAAGCTCGGCAAGGGTCGCGAGATGGACTATCGCGTCTCCTCCGTGCCCACGCTCTGGGGCGAGAAGATCGTCCTCCGTCTTCTCGACAAGTCGAACCTGCAACTCGACATGACGAAGCTCGGGTTCGATCATAAGCCGCTGTCGGATTTTCGCGATGCGATTCACCAGCCGTACGGGATGGTGCTGGTCACCGGTCCTACAGGCTCCGGAAAGACAACGACGCTCTACTCCGCCATGAGTGACTTGAACACGGTCGACACGAACGTCAGCACCGCCGAGGATCCGATCGAGTTCAACTTGATGGGCATCAACCAGGTTCAGATGCACGAAGACATCGGCCTCAACTTCGCAGCTTCGCTTCGCTCCTTCCTGCGTCAAGACCCCGACATCATCATGGTCGGTGAGATTCGAGACTTCGAGACGGCCGAGATTGCGGTCAAGGCCGCGTTGACGGGTCACTTGGTCTTGTCGACGCTCCACACCAACGACGCGCCGAGCACCGTGACTCGTATGCTCAACATGGGTATCGAACCGTTCCTCGTGACCGCGTCCGTGAACCTCGTTTTGGCGCAGCGACTCGCCCGCAAGATCTGTGAGGAGTGCAAGGTGCAAGTCCCGACCGATGAGCAGGTCTTGCTCGATGTCGGCTACCCCCCGAACGAGATCCCGGACGTCGTCGCGTTCCGGGGGACGGGTTGCAAGGTGTGCAACGACACGGGCTACAAGGGTCGTATTGCGCTCTACGAAGTGATGCCCTTCTCGGACCGGCTGCGCGAGATCGTGCTTCAGGGTGGCTCCACCGCCGAGCTCAAGGACGAGATGATCCGCGAAGGCGTCTCGACCCTCCGAATGGCGGGTCTACAGAAGGTCCTTAAGGGCGTCACCACGATCGACGAGATCGTCCGCGTCACTGCCGCGGACTCCTGAACCCCATCGGCCCGCCGGCCATCCGCCGAGTTTGTCAACCGTCGACGACGCTCCGTCTGCCCCTCAGCGATCGTTGATAGAGGCATAGGTAAATCCAGAAATTTCAAGGTCTTGGGGGCTTGCCGGGCAAACCTGGAATCCACCTGACATCTTGTGGCACTACATCTCACGTCACCGATTGTCATCCCCTTCGTCTGGTGGTAGATCCGATCGCATGCGCATCAGCAACAGCTTCTCCGAGGGCGAGATTCAGGTCCTCGAATTCATCCTCCAGACCCTCTTGCGCGGTGGCACACCCTCGATGGCTACGCGCAACAAAGACTTCGCATCGGTCTACCGCAAGGTGATGACCATGAAGAAGCGCGTCGAGGAGAAGAAGACGCACGACAAGCTGTCCTCTTCGGTGGGCACGGTGGCTGCCGCCGACGCGGACGATGACGATCTGCAGCGCAAAGCCGGCTAACCGGGTTGACTGGTTTGGGTCCGTCACGTAAGCGCGGACCGCTATGGTGATGCAGCTGATCGTCCTGCGGGGCGGGCGCGTTCTCGACCCATCGCAAGGGCTCGATGAGGTCGCCGACGTCGTGATCGAGGCAGGGCGAATCAAGGCTGTCGGGCGGGACGCGGGGGCGGGATACACCGACCGGGAGAACGTGCGGATCATCGAGGCGGCGGGCCGCTGGGTGTGTCCAGGTTTCATCGACCTGCACGTGCACCTTCGTGAGCCGGGCCAGGAGTACAAGGAGGACATCGCCTCCGGCTTGGCGGCCGCCGCGGCGGGCGGCTTCACGGCAGTGTGCCCGATGCCCAACACCTGGCCGATCAACGACTCCCGGGCCATCACCGAAATGATGCTGTCCCGCGCGGAAGAGCACGGAGGAACGCGGCTCCTTCCGTTTGGCGCGGTGACGAAGGGCCAGAAAGGCGCCGAGCTCACGGAGATGGCCGACATGAGGGACGCCGGCGCCGTCGGCGTCAGCGACGACGGCCTGTGCGTCATGAACGCTGCAGTGATGCGTCACGCGATGGAGTACGCACGCACGTTCGACCTGTTGGTCAGTCAGCACTGCGAGGACCATCACTTGACCGAAGGTGCCCAGATGCACGAAGGGGCGCGGTCGACCCAGCTCGGCCTCCGCGGTTGGCCTCGCGCAGCGGAGGACGTGATCGTAGCGCGAGACTTGGTGCTCGCGGAGACCACGGGCGCACGTTACCACGTGGCCCACATCTCGAGCCTCGGGGCCGTGCGCCTGATTCGGGAAGCGAAGTCACGAGGGCTACGCGTCTCTGCCGAGGTGACCCCGCACCACCTGCTCTTCACCGACGAGGCGCTGCTCAGCTACGACACCTATTGCAAGGTCAACCCGCCGCTTCGCGAGGAAGAAGACCGCGCTGCGCTTCGCGAGGCCCTGGCGGACGGCACCATCGACTGCATCGCCACCGACCACGCTCCGCACACGGACCTCGAAAAGGATTGCGAGTTCGAGGCGGCCTCGGTCGGCATCAATGGACTCGAGTCCGCAATTGGCTCGATGTTCGGCTTGGTGCGTGACGGCGTGCTTCGCCCGCTCCGGCTCGTGGAGACGCTCTCCACCGCTCCGGCCCGTCTGCTCCCGGATTTCGAGGGCGGCTCGCTCCGCGAGGGCCGGGCCGCCGATGTGACGGTCCTCGATCCCGAGGCCCGATGGATTCTCGAACAGGAAGCGCTACGCTCCAAATCGCACAACACGCCGTTGCTCGGCCGCGAGCTAACGGGAAGGCCCATCATGACCATTGTCGGCGGCGAAGTCGTGTACGAGCTCGAAACATGACCAAAGAAGCACACCTAGTACTTGCAGATGGAACCCGCTTTTCCGGAACGAGCTTCGGCGCGGATGGCGCAGCGACGGGCGAAGCGGTCTTCACGACTGGCATGACCGGCTACGAAGAGGTGCTCACCGACCCTTCGTACTGCGGACAAATCGTCACCATGACGGCGCCCCAAATCGGCAACACGGGAATCAACTTGGAGGACGGCGAGGCCAAGGGCCCTGCCCTTCGAGGCTTCGCGGTGCGCGAGCTGTCTGCGGTCGAGAGCAACTGGCGCTGCAAAGAGTCGCTCGATGCGTACCTGAAACGCAACGGGATCGTCGGCATCACCGGCATCGATACGCGCGCACTAACCCGGCACATCCGCGACGTGGGCGCTCAGATGGCGGCCATCGGCACCGAAGACCCGGCGACGCTGCATGACCGCGCGAAGGCGGCCCCTCCGATGACGGGGCGGAACCTCACCGGCGAGGTCACGACCCCCGAGCTTTACGAGTGGACGCAAGGCAGTGGCGTATGGGCCGACGCGCGCGAAGGCGGTAGGCCGTGGCACGTCGTCGCGATGGACTTTGGCGTCAAGCTCAACATCCTGCGCTGTCTCGTGGACGAGGGCTGCAAGGTGACGGTCGTCCCCGCGACGACGAGCGCGCAAGAGGTGCTCGCGCTCGACCCGGATGGGGTCTTCTTGTCCAACGGTCCAGGCGACCCGGCAGCGGTGTCCGGCGGCATTGCGACCGTCGGAGCCTTGCTCGGAAAGCGGCCGATGTTCGGTATTTGTCTCGGGCACCAGCTCATGAGCCTCGCCCTGGGTGGTTCGAGCTACAAGCTCAAGTTCGGCCACCGCGGGCTCAACCAGCCGGTGAAGGATCTCAAGACGGGGCGCATCGAGGTGACGACCCAGAACCACGGCTTCTGCGTCGACGCCGAATCACTGCAAGGCAAGTGTGAGCTCACGCATCTCCACCTCAACGATGGAACCTGTGAAGGCATCGAACACCTCGAGACCGGGGCCTTCAGCGTTCAGTACCACCCGGAGTCGGCCGCAGGTCCACATGACTCGCGATATCTCTTTCGGCGTTTCACCGATGCCATTGCCCGCGCACGCAGCTGATCTCGAGCGGGTGCTGACCCGCGCGGCGGAGGAATGCGAGTCCGGCGGCGCGTGGTTTGGTCACGGGTTGCCGCAGGCGTTGAAAAGCGCCATCGAGGCGTCGGGCAAGGCGATCGAGCAAGACGGGGCGGAAGTCGCGTTCGTCGAAGCCGGCGCAGCACCGGCAGATCCACCGAGCCCCGCTGCACGCGTCGTCGCGTTGAGCACCGAAGACATCGATGAGCTCGCGACCATCGTTCGAAGCGTCCAGGGGTCGAAGCCACGTGTCGCGCGACTGATTTGCCCGGTGGCCGTCCTCGACTTCACCGCGGAAGGTATCCGCGTCCGCGAGATCCGGCACGGCCTCACGGCCGCCGATTTGCAGGGGAAGCTCAGCACCACGCTCTGGAGCGGACCCGATCTCAAAGAGCTCGGCTCACACTGACGTTACCCGACTAGGCGAGCAGGCTTCGGTCGCGAAGCCGAGCGTTTGCCATCCACGAAGCGTGAGGAAGTGTTGTGCCATGCGGCCGAAGAAGAGATCGCGGCTGGCGAGCTCTGCGCTGTGGTGACGGATGCGCCCGTCGAGTGCCTCGATGCCTGTGGGCAGATCGTCGGCGTCGGGGGCTTCGCCGGCGTTGGGTTGCGTCACGACCGCCGGGTTGCTCCGAAGCTCTGCGTCTGCGTGCAGGTGCTGAAGCTCCTTCAGCTCGGCTCGCCAAGCCGCGCCTTGTGCTTCGAGGTTGGTCGAGACTTCGTTTGGGCGCCGCCGGACTTCCCGTCCATGTGCTCGACCATCATGCGCGTGGCCTCGAGTGCCCATGCTTCTTCGAGCGGCACCGTGAGCGAGAGCGAGCGCGCAAGGTCTTCGTTGCTGGGTGGCGTTGGCGATTCTTGCGGGCTCAGTGCGACGCGCAGGCGGAGACGGCCCGCGCCTCGGGCGAGGCGGTAGAGCTCTTCGTCGAGCTGGCCGAGTTCGGTGGCATTGGGAGCTGGGAATGCCGGGCTCGATCTCCGCATGATTCCCGGCAGTTACACTGCCTAATTCTGAACGAATGTAAAGCATTCACGAGCAGTCCAATGGAGGTCGTAGTGAGGATTTGCTTGGGTTGGGGTTCGACCTCGGACGGACGGGGAACGAATCGCCGTGGGACTGCTGGCGGGCGTGCCGGCGGGTATGTCCATTCGCTATCCTGGTGGCGGGGGAACGATGGGCGACGGGCCAAACCTGGGGTACGGATCTCGACTGCCGTTGTGGCTGACCGTGGGCATCGTGCTGGCTCTGATCGCTCGAATCGCTGCCGTCTGGGGCGAGCTGCCCGGGACGATGGCCTCCCACTTCGGCGTCCGCGGCCAGGCCGATGCTTGGATGTCGAAGGACGGGTTCTTCCTCTTCATGGCGTTCGTCGGTGGAGGCACCGTCGCGCTGCTTTTCGCGATGCGCCCGTTTCTCCTTCGGCTGCCCGCGCGTTGGCCGTGCCTCAGCCGTGAGTAGGCAGATCTCTTCACATCGCCGCCAACCTGGGTGGGGTTGCTGGCGGAAGACTGAAGAAGCTGGCGGCGGCGTTATCGGCCAATCGGTTCGTAGGTTTCGTGAGAATGGTTTTCTGCTCAACCCGGCTGGGGTCGTTCCGCCCAACGCACTTCTCAAGGCGATCCCGCTAGTAGTAGTCCTCGATACCACGGCCGAACTGCTTACCCTGCGCCGACTTGGCCACGAGATGCTTCAGCCTTTTCTCGAACTCTTCGGGCCGCCCCCTCACCGTATCGACGAAGGCTGCGCGGATCCTTTGATACGAGGGCGATGTGCTTCTGAAAAACTCCCATGCCCTTTTGTCGGACTCGAGGGCGGAAACAATGTCCGGCGGAAGCTCGTAGTCCACGCGAATGTCGCGAACCTTCTCGAGGACCGACGGAGTCACTTGCCCAGCGGCCATGAGACGGGCAAGTCGCTCCTTGTTGATTTGAGAATAAGGGCTCGTGGCCCTCCGCGGGCTGAAGCGCTGGGCGTAGCGGTCGTCATCGATTCGCTTCCGGGTGCTGTCGATCCACCCGAAGCAGAGCGCCTCTTCCACAGCGTGGTGGTAGGGGACGCTTGGACGCCCCGTCGCCTTTCGGTACGAGACGAGCCAGACCTCCCGCTCACGCTCGTGATTCGCTTCCAGCCATCGTCGCCACTCTCTGCGCGTGGTGGCATCTAGGGTCGCAGTGATCTCCATCAATCCCTCTGCCGGCGCCGGCAACCCACCCAGGTTGGCGTCCGTCATCGGGTTCGACGATATCCGCCCGTCGGGCGCTCGCAAAGCCTTGAACTCGCTTATGGGCTGCTACGCGCGCCGCGAGCGACTTGGGCCGGGGAAGAACCTGTTGGTTTCCCGCTGATAGGTTTCGTACTCGGGGCGTTTTCGCACGGAGTAGTACTCGGAAGGAACCGCGCCGGTGTAGTGGACGAGGGTGCTGTACATGATGCGCGACACGAAGACGAGTCCTGCTCCGAGCAGGAGCCACACGACGAAAGGCTCGACCGAACGCAGGGCGAGCCACGACGGAATCGAGGCGACCACCAGAGCGCTCCACACCATCCATTCCGCGAAGTAGTTGGGGTGCCGGCTGTAGCGCCAGAGACCCACGTTGCAGACCTGGTTCCTCTCTCCCTGCTTCTTCATGTCTCGAAGGAACGCGAGCTTCTGGAGGTCGGCGATGGACTCCATCGCGAACGCGGCCACCCACATTGCGAGCCCGATGACCTCGAACACCGAAACGCGCGGTGTGGGATTCGATCCGATGATCAATGCGGGGAAGGCGAGATACGACGCGTTCGCGAGACCCTGGACCGAGGCCTCGACCTGCATCGCAAAAGGCACGTTTGTCTTACCCTCGCGCTGCCATCGGAGCTTCTGGTACTCGTAGCGTGGAAACTCGACCTGGAGCTTGCCCAGACGCCACATGTGCAGCGCGCCAAGACCCATCCGGAGGCCGACGAACAGGTAGACCCCGCCAATCATCGCCACCCGTAGCCAGTAGCCGTGCGAGAGCAGCAGCGTGACCACGCCGATCACCGCGACACCCAAAGGCCAACCGATGTCGACATACGACATCCGGCCAGTGTTCTTGATCGGCAGATGGACGACGAAAAAGAAGAGGAGCAGCTGGGTAACGCCGTTGACGAGCGCGATCGTGGAC
>JBATLA010000535.1:0-12928 GCA_049669945.1 Polyangiales bacterium
ACGCCGCGGAGCGGTACTTCCGTAACCCGAGGTTGCCGGAGATCGGACGTGTTGCAGGCCCGGGTAGGCGCTTGCGAATTGGGTTCTTCTCCGACCTCGGGGAAGGCGCACCCGCCCATCCGGAATGTGTCGATGCGACCGACGCCGTCGCTGAGCTCTGCGAACGACTCGGCCATTCCGTCGAGCGAGCCCCGTGCCCTTTCGACGATCGGTTCCTCGAGGATTTCTTCCTCTATTGGGCTTCGTTGGGGTTCGCGATCACCCGATTCGGGACCCGACTCATTCACCCCGAGTTCGACAGCACCAAGGTGGAGGAATTCACCAATGGGCTCTCCGCGTACTTCCTGCAGAACGCGTCCAAGGCTCCCGGGGCGCTCTTCCGCCTCAGGCGCTTCGCTCACCGCCATGCGCGGGTGTTCGAGCGGTACGACGTCCTGATGAACCCGACGTTGGCGATGCCGCCTCCCGAGCTTGGGTTCATCGGACCGGACGTGCCCTTCGACACTGCGCTCGAGCGTCTGAAATGGTTCGTCCCGTTCACGCCTGTGCAAAACATCTCCGGAAATCCGGCGATTTCGCTGCCTCTCGCGTGGAGCGAGTCAGGGCTCCCGATCGGGATTCAGTTCGAGTCGGCGATGGGAACCGAGCGCACGCTGCTCGAGCTTGCACTCGAGCTCGAGGACGCCACAGGCTAGGGTTCTTCCCCCAGCAGCTCGGCGAGGAGGCCCGGCTCGTCCGTGATGATCGCGGTGGACCCCTTTTTGATCTGCTGCCGCATGAAGTCCGGGTTGTTCACGCCCCAGACATTGACCTGCAAAGCTTCGTCGAGCGCGAGCTGAACCGTTTCCTCCGAGACCGAAAACAGCGGATGAATGGCGTCCAGTTGCAGCTCGAGCGCCCTCTCCACCAGCGCGTCGTCGGGGTTGCTTGAAAGCAACGCTGAGTAGAAGCCCGGTCTGGCACTCTTGACGAGCTCGACGGCGGTTTCGTCAAACGACGAAAAGAGCGTTCGGTCCTCTCCGTTGATGGAGATCACCTCCTCGAGCACTGCCGCCACCAACGCGTCTGCTCCGGTCGTCGCGGTCCGGCAATCGTCGCCAAACACCTTCAGCTCGATATTGATCAAGGCTTCGCTTCCAAGCGCGACGTAGACTTCGGGGAGCGTCGGCGGATGCAGATCAGTCGGGGCGCCGTCGGCGTCGAGGAGTCTACAGGCGCGGACCTCGTCGAACGTCATCTCACTCACACAGCCGGTGCAGTCGGTCGTCCGATCGACGGTGTCGTCGTGCATGATGACCACACGCCCGTCCATCGTAATCTCGGCATCGAGCTCGACGCCATTGGCGCCTGCGGCGATCGCCGCCTCGAACGACGGGATCGAGTTCTCGGGGAATGGGTTGCCATCGCGCGTGACCCCCATCCCACGATGGCCGAAGTTCGCCGACGGGGAAAGGGCGGATATGCGGGTGCTGACGAGGTCTTTTGGCGCCATGCCCATACAGATGTTTCGCGTTTCCCACTCCGCCGCGCAAGCGTCTTCGTCGCATGCGTTGTCGGTGACGCAGCTGTAGTAGGCCTTGGTTTCATCCGGGCAAGCCGTCATGAGAGCATTGTTGACCACGTTCTCGCAGCTCGCGATCTCCGAGCACGCGTTGCAGTAGTCCGTGGCGACTGGGTCGATCGGTGTCGAGCTCGATGACCCGCATGCTGCGACCCACATCAGTAGTCCTAGACTCAGTTTTTGCATGTCGTTCCCCGGGTGAGCATCGCGGCGAGGATACCCTACGACTTGGGCAGCGTCTCGTGCATTTCGAGCTCAGAGACGTGCACGTACCAGGGCGCCCGGGAGCCATAGTGCACGCTGAATGCAGGTCGCACTCCCGGGTCGTCGTCGAGTCCCCCGGCGCCGACCACCATCACCTTGCCGTTCCGTGTGAGCCAAGGCACCGCGGAGCCGCACTCGGTGCAGAAGGCTGTGCTCCACCACTTCGCGCTCGGTAGCTCGTATCGCTTCACGGCCTCTTCGCCGCGCTCCCAGGTGAACTGGTCGACGGGAACGAAGAGGTTGGCGCAGTTCGACGATCCGGTCTTCTTCCGACACCGGCTGCAGTGGCAGTACTGGAAGCCCCGGTACGGACCTTCGATTCGATAGGAAACGGCTCCGCAGACGCAGGACCCAGCCGCTGTTTCGCTCATACCCAAGCTCCTCTTCCATTCATTGGGTACGAGTACCGAAGACGCTCCCGGCGTGCAAGGCCGTGCATCCTTTTCGCAGAGACGGTTTCGGCGAATTCGGGTAGGGTCGGGCCCTTCAGCGGAGGCCGCCATGACGGAGACCTGGACCCTACCAGCACAGATTGCGAAGTTCGCGGCGGAGCGTCCAGAACGCACCGCTCTCGTCGAGATGGGTCCGCATGGCGATTGGGTGTCCACGACCTGGAGCGAGTATTGGGACGCCGTGCGGGGGCTCGGGAAGGCTCTGATCGCGCTCGGCGTGCAGCCGGGTGATGGCGTCGCGCTCATCGGCAACAACCGCCGCGACTGGGTGATTTCACAGATGGGCATCAGCGCCGCTGGGGCGGTCCCTGCGCCGATCTACGTGACCAACACGGTCGAGCAGGTGGCGTACATCGTGCGACACTGCCGGGCCAAGGTCGCCATTTGTGACAGTCAGGCCCAACTCGACAAGTACCTCCACGCGCTCGACCAGGGCCTGATCGACGTCGAGCACATCATCACGATGGACTCCATCGAGAGCGATCGCGAAATCGTGACCACGCTCGCCAAGACCATCGCGCGCGGAAGCGAGGAGTCCGATGCCGAGGTCGAGCGTCGGATGGCGGCCGCCAAGCCCAACGACTTGGCGTTGCTCATCTACACGTCGGGGACCACGGGTGTGCCGAAGGGCGCGATGTGCTCTCACCGGGGCATCGAGGCGATGGGGCAGTCGCTCATCGAAACCTACCCCGAGATGATGGAGATCGATCCAAGCCGCTACGTCAGCTACCTCCCGCTCTGCCACGTCGCCGAGCAGGTGTTTACCAATTTCGTGGGGCTGAGGGTTGGGTCGGAGACGTATTTCTGTGCCGACCTCGCCAAGATCAAGGACCACCTAGTGGCGGCGCGACCGCATCTGTTCTTTGCCGTGCCGCGTGTTTGGGAGAAGTTCGAGGCGGCTCTGACCACCAATTTGCTGAGCGCGACTGGGATCAAAGCAAAGCTCACCGCTTGGGCCCGTCACGTGGAGTTCGAGAGCTTCAGGCGTTCGGTTGCAACCGGCCGCGATGTCGACACGTTCCAGCGCCGGCTCGCCAACAAGCTCGTCATTTCGAAGATCAAGAGCGCGATAGGGCTGGATCAATTGCTCGGCGCAGGCTCGGGTGCGGCTCCCGCTTCGCGCTCAACACTCGAGTTCTTCGCGTCGATTGGCGTGCCGATTCACGAGGGCTTCGGGATGACCGAGACGACCGGCATGGCCACTGCGAACCCCTTGGGGCGCCCGCGTTTTGGAACCGTTGGCAAGCCATTGCCGGGTGTCGAAGTGCGCATCGCCGAGGATGGAGAGATCCTGCTTCGCGGCGCCAACATGGTCTCAGGCTACCTCTACATGGCCGACCAAACTGCCGACCTCTGGACCGACGATGGCTGGCTCCGAACCGGTGACTTGGGGGCCATCGATCAAGAGGGCTTTCTCAGTATTACCGGCCGCAAGAAGGACCTATTGATTACCGCCGGAGGCAAGAACGTCGCACCCGCAGAGATGGAGAACCACTTGCAAGGGATTCCGGGGATTGGCCAAGCGGTCGTCATCGGCGATCGCCAACCCTATCTCTGCGCGATCCTCGCGCTCGAAGAGGAGGCGCTGCCTGACCTATGCCAGGCGGCTGGTGTTCCGGTCGCTTCGCTTGCGGAGGTTGCCAAGCACGAGAAGGTGCGCGCCTTCTTGGCGGATCGGATCGAATCCGACTGCAATGCGAAGGTGGCGCGCTACCAGACCATCAAGAAGTTCGAAGTGCTGCCGCACATGCTCAGTGTCGACGGCGGTGAGCTCACACCAACGATGAAAGTCAAACGCAACGTCATCAACGACAAGTACAAGACCCTCATCGATGGGATGTACGCTTCGAACGGGGCCCGAGCCGCAGAGGCCCACCCAGCCAAGACCGCCTAACACCCAATGTCAGCACAAGGACCTCGAATGCACAAAGTAGCCTTTCTCCTCGGAGCCGTCCTCGCTCTCTCCCTCGCCATCGTGGGCCCCGCGATCGCCGAAGACCCAGAGTTCGTGATGGAAGTCGGCACTGTGGCGCCCTCCGGGAGCCCTTGGGCTGCGCAGCTCAAGCGCTTCAAGAAGGAAGTGCAGGAAGCGACGGACGGTCGCCTCAAGGTGAAGCTTCGGCTAGGGCGTGGAAACGAGCGCTCGCTCGCGCGGCGCGTTCAGATGGGGAGCATGCAGGCGTTCGCCGGCTCCGTCGGTGGCATGAGCTCGATCGTTCGCGAAGTGAACGTGATCGAGTCGCCGTACATCTTCGAGAGTTTCGCGGCGGCCGACAAGGCGCTCGACACGCCTGAGGTCACCAATCGGGTCAGAGAAGTGCTCTCGAAACGGGGCCTCGTGTTTGGGATTTGGGCGGAGAACGGATATCGCTCGTATTTCAGCAAGGAGAAGATCCGAAAGCCCGAGGACATGCGCGGGATTCGCTTCCGCTCGCAGGAGTCCCTGGTTCACGTGGAGACTTACGAGGCGTTTGGCGCGACTCCCGTGCCGATCGACAATGGCAATACGCTCATGAGCGTTCAGACTGGCGTCGTCGACGGGTTCGACAACACGCCCCTCTTCGCGATGGCTGCGAGCTGGTACCAGGGCCTGAAAGAAGGCCACCGTCACGTCTTTCTGAGCCGCCACTGCTATCAGCCCGCGCTCCTCGTCTACTCGAAGAAATGGTTCGAGACCTTGCCGAAAGACTTCCAGAAGATCATCACCAACCTGGATCACGACTTGACGGTTTGGGGCCGCGACCAGGTGCGCAAGGTCGAACCCGTTCTGCTCAAGAACCTCGCGCGTTACGGGTACGAGATTTATGACCCGACCCCCGAGGAGCTTGCTGCGTTCAAGGCGAAGCAGAAGGGTGTGCCCGACCGCGTCGCGAAGGAGATGGGCCCCGCCGGCGTCGCGCTCCTGAAGGCAATTCGCGACACGATGTAGCCGTGCGGCGTGTGGGCGACCCGTCGGGTCAATCCGGTTCGAGGTCCACGTGCCGTGCTTCCGGCGCGGCTTCTGTGAGCTGCGCTTCGAGCCGATCGATTTCGTCGCCGATCGCATCGACGACTTGACCGCCGAACTCGACGAGCAGGCGGTCGAGCGCTCGTGGCCTGTCGAGCGTGGATAACGTGCGTTCCAAGTCCCGGCCCTCGAGGAGTTTTCGCGCAAGTTGGCGACCGTCGAAGGTGACCTCAGCTTTGAATCGCACCGCATCGGCGCCGAGCTGGGACACCTTCACGTCGTGGATCCGAGCAACGACCGGGTCGGACTCGAGGACTGCCACCATTTTTGCGACGGATTCGGCGGGCGGCGCCGGACCAAGAAGAAAGCGACGGTTCCGGTTGATGAGAAACGCAGCGGACACTCCGAGAAGCACACCGATACAAATTGAGCCCGCACCATCCCAGGCGGGGTTGCCGGTGAGCCTGGACAAGCCGAGCGCGGTCAGCGCCATGGCCGCACCAACGACGGCCGAGGCGTCTTCGAGTACCACCGCGACGGCCATTGGATCGGGGCCGGTCCGGAGGATGTACTGCCAGAGGGACTGGTCCGTCGCCCGGGCCGAATCGCGCACCGCAGCCAACCCAACCGTAAGTGACACCCCTTCGAAGAGGAGCGAACCGAGGAGGATGATCAACCCCCAAGTGACGTGCTCGAGCGGCTCGGGCGCCCATATCTGCTGTGCTCCACGCACGACTGACACCCCAGCACCGACGAATAGAACGCCCGTTGCCGAGAGCAGCGCCCAGATATAGCGAGACCGGCCGAACCCGTACGGGTAGTCGCTGTCGGGTCCCCTCCGCGAACGCACGATTCCAACCGCAAGCAGGCTCTGATTGGTGATGTCCGCGGCGGAGTGGAGCACCTCGGCCATGACCGCCGTCGACCCGGTCAAGAAGAAGGCGACTGTCTTCGCGATCCCGATGACGAAGTCGACGGCGAGGGCCACGCCGACGGCCCGTGTGCTCGTCGTCATGGCGGCGAGCCTTTCGTGGGACTCGGTTCAGGATCGTCGGGGCCCTCCTCACCGGAATCTCGAAGGGAATCCGTCACCTTGATCCCATTGGTGTCCGCTTCGACGGCATCGGGCTCCGCGATCTCGGCCGTCTCGGTGGTTTCAGCGCTAGGGGTAGTGTCGGTTTCGTTCGTGGATTCCCGTTCTGCGGCCTCCTGATCTTCCTCCTCGTCGTAGAGCTCGATTTCGTGTGTCGAGCTGACGAACAAGACGTTGCCGAGGCCTTCGGTGCCCGTGAAGGCCTCGAGCTTTCGCTGTCGCACCTCCTCCCCGACGAAGCCTACCATCGTGAGGTCCGCATCTCGGGAACGTTCTTGAATCAACGATTGGACGTTGATGTTCGGTCGGCGAATGATGAGCTCGATGTTCTTCGTGGAGATCGGAAGACGGCCCGATCGCACGAGTGAAAGCATGACTTCCTTCTCTCGCTCGATTTCCTCTTCCGGGAACACGGCAAAGAGCTTGATCTGTGCGTCGTCCCAATCCGGATGCCCAAGCAGAATGTAGCCGAGTAGAATCATCAAAGGGGCGTTTCCGAAGTCGGTGGGCGTAATCCAGATGTGGATTTCTCGGTGGTATCCAAAGCTGCGATCCGACGCGGCCAGGACGCAGACGTCGAAACCTGCTGCCGGAAGAATTCGATAACTACCGACGAGGGTCTGCAATTCTTCGGGCTTCTCCTTGTCGAATTCGAAGAGAATCAAGTTGTTCGGCATTCCCGAGAGGCCCGGAAGCTGAGCGACTACGCCAAGCGCGTCGCCGTAGGACGGGTTGATCAGGGTGTCCATGTAGATGTTGCTCTGAGACAGATCCGAGAGTCGAACGAGCCGCTCCAAAGCGCTGCGTGACTCCTCGAGCGAAGCTCGCGAAAGATAGGCCTCCACGAGGTGGATGTACGTCGCAGAGCCAAAGCGGTAAGAGATCCAGCGCAGAAGGTCGAGCGCATCCAGTCGCTCGAATGAAGAGGTGCTCATGCAAATCGCGGCCGGCCGCCATCCGTCACCTCCCTGAACGCCCTTTCGGGAAGCGCGCTGAAGGAAGATCTGTAGCTGACGGCCCAACTGGAACGTCGCGCCGGTCAGTAGCCGTGCGAGGCCGCCGCGATCCGGATTCGTTCTCGCGATCACCAAGTAGAGCAGCGCCATCAAGGACAGCGCCAACAGCGCATATGGAGCGCTCATCTTGAACATCAGCCAGATGCACATGAAGGCCCCGACCAGCGAGATGTACCAGCGTGATCGGAACGCAGGCCGATAGGAGGGTTCCGCGGCGAAGTGTTCCAAGAACGAGATCATGCAGAGCGAGCCGTAGGACAGCATGAAGACCATCGAGATGATTCGAGCCACGAAATCGACGCTACCAACGGCAACGAACGCCGTGGCGATCGCAAAAACAACGATCGAGGCGTTGGTTGGTTCGTTCGTGCCAGGCCTGCCTTTCGCGAGGATCCGGTTCATCCGCTCCGAAGGAAACAGCTTGTCGCCGGCGACTGCCTGGAGTGTGCGTGGGGCGACGAGCGAGGAGCCCAACGCAGACGAAATCGTCGCTGCAGCCAGGCCGATTGGAATGATCGGACCCCACAAGGCGATCTGCGACATCACGAGCTGGTCCCCGTTCAGCGTATCTGGTGACGCCGAGATCGCCAGCTTGTAGGCCACGGCGATGTAAACGACCATACCGGTGAGGGTCGCGGCTAGCGTGCCGATTGGAATCGATTTTCGGGGGTCCTTCAGGTCGCCGGACAGGCCCACGCCGGCTGTCATTCCGGTGAATCCCGGGAAGCAGATCGCGAACACGAGGAAGAACGCGTCCGGGGCGTCGACCGTACTGGACAAGAGACCAATCCGCCGGGTCGCATCCATGCCTTCGGTCGGGTCACCCATGAAGAAGAGCAAGAGCGAGACGCCAAGGACACCGACCACCACGTACAAGACGCGGAGTCCGATGTCTGCGCCTTTTCCGATGACTACCAGCGCAAGTAGGATGGTTGCGGGTAGCGTCATTAGGCGCTTGTCCGGAATCGCGATCCCAAACTCCGTCTGCAGAAGATCGATCAGGGGCGTCAGTGCCTCGCCGAACGCGATCACGTAGAAAGCAACGCTGATGGCTTGAGACAGAAAGAGCGCAATCCCGATGGCTCCGCCGATCTCGAGTCCGAACGACCGAGAGATGATGAAGTACTCACCACCTCCTTCGACTTTCTGGTTCGTTGCGATCTCCGCCAGGGCCATGGCGGTGGCGATGGTGACGATGTGGCCGAGGACGATGATCCCCACCGCTCCCATGAAGCCCGTGTTCGCGACGGCATAGCCGAAGCGCAGGAATAGGATCGCGCCGAGAATTGTCGAGATAGCGGTCAGGAAGACTGGCGCCGTTCCGAATCCGGTCCTGGGCTTGATGAGCTGCTCTGTCATCCGCGAGCCATTGTGCCATACTTGAGCCCGCGTTCCCGCGGGGACCATCGCAAGGAGTGCCTCATGATCGAGGTGATCACCGACCTGCCCGAGCGCGTGCTCGGGGTAAACGCGAGCGGCGAGGTATCGGCCAACGACTACAAGACTGTGCTGGTTCCGGCGATCGAGGAGAAGCTCACCAAGCACAAGAAGGCGCGCCTGCTGTACGTACTAGGCGACGAGTTCGAGGGCTACACCAGCGGGGCAGCCTGGGAAGACGCCAAGGTTGGCATGAAGCACCTCACGTCGTTCGAGCGCGTCGCCGTCGTCACCGACGTCGATTGGATCGAGAAGATGGTCAAGGCTTTTGGCTTTGCTCTTCCGGGGGAAGTGCGCCTGTTCGACGACGACGACCTAGACGAGGCTCGGATCTGGATCTCAGAGACCCCCTCGCCAGGGCATCTTTCGTTCGAGCTCCTCGAGGAGCAGGGGGTGCTCATCATGCAGCCTCATGGTGAGCTCGAGGCCGCGGACTTCGAGCGCGTGAGCGCACGACTCGACCCATACCTGCAAGAGGCAGGGGAGCTCAATGGCGTGATGATCGTTGCCGAACATTTTCCCGGCTGGGACGACCTGGCTGCGCTGACGGCTCATGTCCGGTTCGTCCGCGACCACCAAGCTAGGATTCGCCGCGTGGCGCTCGTCACCTCGGATCGACTCGTGTCTTCGGTTCCGCGACTTGCGTCGCGTTTCGTCGGTGCGGATGTTCGCGCCTTTCCCATGCAAGCAAGGGACGAGGCGCTCTTGTGGGTGGGTGCGACGGCCGACGTGGTTTGATGCGATTCTCTACGCGCCAGGCGTTTGGCGAGGCGCTGCTCGGTTCCGCCTTCGTTCTCTTGTCGTCGTGCGCCCGTCGAGTCCGTGCAGAGCAAGGGGGCGCGCAAGAGGAGCTTGCGGAAGCCCTCGAGAACACGACGGAGCGAATCGACGTCGTTCGAGAACGGCTTGCTGAGTTCGGAGAGCGCGCGTTCGAGCTGCTTCCTTTGATCGCCGTCGCGCTGCTTACGATCGCGGTGTTTGCCGTCGTCGCGCACCTCCTCACCCGGGGCGAGTTCCTATTTCGATGGATCAGCAACAGGTTCGTGCGCGATATGGTGCGCCACTTCACGCGCATCGCCGTGATTGCGGTGGGCGTGCTGATCGCGCTCGAGCTCCTCGACGCCACCGCCCTCGTGGGCGCGACGCTCGGAGCCGCGGGCGTCGTTGGTATCGCGGTTGGCTTCGCGTTTCGCGACATCATCGAGAACTATCTCGCCGGGCTGCTTCTCAGCATGAGGCACCCATTCGCACCAAACGATTTCGTGTCGATCGATGGGGAGGAGGGAAAGGTCGTCCGGCTCACGTCGCGGGCCACGATCTTGTTGACGCTGGCGGGCAACCACTTGCGGATCCCCAACTCCAAGGTCTTCAAGGCCGTGCTGCTCAACTACACTCAGAACCCCCTGCGGGCGCTCGACTTCGAGATCGGCGTCGGAGTCAACGAAGATCTGGTGGCGGCACAGCAGCGCGGACTCGAAGCTCTCGCCTCGATGGAAGCGATTCTCGATGAGCCGCCGCCGCGCGCGCTGTTGGAGCGGTTCGCGGATTCCAGCGTTCCGATTCACTTCTATGCTTGGGTCGATCAGCGCGACACCGACTACTTCAAGGCCAAGAGCGAGGCGATGCGTTTGGTGAAGGCCGCCTTCGACTCCGGTGGCGTCGAGATGCCCGAGCCGATCGTCCAGGTGTACGTGAAGCGTGATGCGAAGAGCCCTGCGGAGCAGGTGACTCATCCGAGCGCGGCGCGTCTCGAGTCTGGGGACACGGCCGTAGACGGCCAACTCGATGCGCAGATCGAAACGGAGCGAGCCGCTGAAGGGCCTGACCTCCTCGACGACGACGCGCCTCACGAGTGATCATGTTCAGCGAAGATCTCGGGGACCCGGGACCCCGATCCATTCTCACCAACCAAGATGAGGGAGCTCGCGACGGGAATGTGAAAGCACGGGGAGCTCAGGTGCCAAGAGCTCCACAAGAAAAGAACGACACCGAGGACCGCAAGACTGTGTTCGGCGATTTCCACGCCACGCCACGCCTCCGGCTACGTGCCGGCAAGCATGCCCGCCAGCAGAGTCGCGAGCCCGAGGAACGTAAAGAAGCCGACGATGTCGGTTACGGTCGTCAGGATGATGGAAGACGCGGTTGCCGGATCTCGGTTCAACTTCACCAACACGATCGGAATCATGGCCCCCGCGGCCGATGCAGCCACCATCGAGACGATCATTGCGATGAACATGACGAGGCAGAGGCCCAAGTTTCGACTCCAAAGATAGACGCCAATCGAAGTTACGACCGCGATTGCGAGGCCGTTCACCGCGCCAATGACGAGCTCCTTCATCAACACCCGAAAGCCTTGAGAAACACGGATCTCGCGCAACGCCAAGCCGCGCATCGTGACCGCCAACGCCTGGGCCCCGGTATTGCCGGACTGGCCGGCGACGACCGGGAGGAGGACGGCGACGGCTGTGAAACGGGCGATGGTGCCCTCGAACAAGCCAACGACCGACGCCGCCATGAACGCGGTGACGAGGTTGATGTTCAGCCAGGGGAGCCGGCTACGTACGCCGACCCACGGGCTCGATAGAGCGCGCTCTTCTGCAGATCCACCGACCATCTGCTGCAGATCCGTGATTGCGTCTGCCTGGGCTGCTTCTACGAGGCCGGCTTGCCGGATGATTCCGATGACCCGATTCTGTAGGTCCACGACGGGAAGGCTCGATAGCTTGTGCTTGCTCAAGAGATCCACGACGTCTTCTCGCGGCGTCATGGGCTGGACGAAAAAACCACGCGGGCTCTTGAGCTCGGCGAGCGGTTGGTCGGGGTCGGCGCTGACGATGTCCTGCAAGCGGACCACGCCATCGAAGGCTCCCTCCTCGTCGGTCAGCACGAGGTCCGTGATGCGCCGGTCACGCAGCTGGCGAACCCTGTTGAAGGCTGCTCCGACGGTGCTCTGCCGGCTGAAGAGCGCGACTCTCGCGTCCATGAGACTGCCAGCCGTGCCCGGTGGGAACGTTAGAATGCCTCGGATCTCCTTCGACAATGCGGGCGGCAATAAGGCGAGCAAGCGCGCGCGCGGGTCTTCTGGAAGACGGGCCAACAGGTTTGCGGCAAGGGCGGGGTCGAGCGCCAAGATGAGTCGCCCCGCGTCTTCGACGCTGGCGGCCTCGAGGATGTGGGCTGCGTGATCGGGCTGGATGTAGCGAAGCAGCGTAGCCGCGGTTTGGGTAGATTCCTCGCTCAGGACGCGAGCACCCTCAGCGGCGTCGTAGCTTTCGATCTCCCGCGCGGCTTCGCCCGGATACACCTGAAGGAACTGGGCAATGAGCTCCGCGGCCGCGGCCGTCATGACCCACCCCGCTTTCGATCGGAGGAGCCCAGCACGGCGGACGCTGCCCATTCGAAGAGGCCCCGGAGGCCGAGACCATAGAGCTCGCCCAGCGCCGAGGCAGTCTCGGCGCTGTGGTCCTCGGCCCGCGTCTCGATCCATCTTTCTTCGAGTTGGCGCACCGACTCGTACCGGATGGCTCCGACGAAGCTACCATCTCTATCTACTACGGGGAGCGCGTGGAACCGCTTCCACGCAGGGTGAACGACGATCGACTCCCAGCTCGCGCGTGCGGGGATCGACGCCACGTTGCGGACGGCAATCATTCCAACGAGCTGATTTGGCCGCGCAGACATTAGCTGTTTCATGTTGACCACGCCCATGAGCTCGCGGTTCTCGCGCAGTACGTAAAGGTAGTAGAGTGCATGCTGTGGGCTCAGGCGCAGCCGTTCGAGTGCGTCGGCGACCAACACGTTCTCGTCCACGGACAGCACCGCGGGGTCCATCAATGCGCCAGCGGTGCCTTCGGCATACCTCAGAAGACGCCTCAAGGTCTTCTGTCGTTGCGAGCTCAAGGCCCCGAGTACCTCGGAGCGCCGAGCTGAGGGCATCGCCCGAAGGACGGCAGCAGCCCCGTCGGGCCACGTTCCATCGAGTGCGCCGGCCGCCTTCTCGATCGGGAGCAGCGCCAGCGCATTCGCCGCGTAGTAGGGGGCGAGGCATCGGATCAAAGGCGGCAATGCGTCCAGGGGCAAGTCCAACATCGCCTCGGCGCTCTCCGCCGCGGGCATCTACTCCAACGCGCGTGCAGCTTCAGCTGGATGAGCGACGAC
>JBATLA010000536.1:0-1946 GCA_049669945.1 Polyangiales bacterium
GCAGTCATGATTCAGCCCGCCTTTGTCATAGTTCTGTAAAAGATGCCTAGGCGACGAACTTGTAGCCGGCACCGCGAACGGAGAGGAAGTGGGTCGGCGAGCTGGGATCATCCTCGAAGCGGCGGCGCAGGCGGGAGATGAAGTTGTCGACGGTCCGGGTGTTTCCGTAGTTGCGGAGCTTCCAGACACGCTCGAGAAGCTCGTTACGGCTGAGGACGCGGCCGGCGTTCTCTGCGAAGTAACGCAAGAGATCCAGCTCGAGCTGGGTGAGCTGGACCGCCTCTCCGGAAACCGTGACCTCGTGGGTGTCGAAGTTGATCTCCGCGTGCCCGAACGAGAGCGTGGTGGCTTTGATGCTGACGCCGATGTTTTGCTCCCAGCGCTGGCGGCGGAGCACCGACCGGACCCGAGCGAGCAACTCGTTGAGCTCGAAGGGCTTCACCATGTAATCGTCGGCGCCAGCCTCGAGGCCGAGGACCCGGTCTTCAGGAGACGAACGGGCGGTGAGCATGATCACGGGGATGAAGTTGCCCGCCTCGCGGAACTTCTTGCAGAGGTCGAAGCCGTTGACGTCGGGGAGCATGACGTCGAGCACGATCGCGTCGTATCCGTTCGGGTCGAGCAAGCGCTGCCCGGCCTCCTTGGCGTTGGCCGCCAGGTCGACACGATACCCCTCGAGCTCGAGATTGAGCTTCAAGCCGGCGGCGGGATGGTCTTCGTCCTCGACGATCAGGAGCCTCTGTGCTTCGCGCTCAGCCATCATCGGTTCACCGCGCGCGCGATGGGCAGCTCGACCCGCATGGTCGTGCCCTGCCCTCGCCCTTCCGAAAACGCTTGTACCTTGCCACCGAGCTGTTTGACGAGCGCCCAGACCACGAACAGTCCGAGACCCGTGCCGCGCCGCTCTCGCACCTCTGGGTCTTCCACGCGGTAGAAGCGTTGGAAGACGCGCTTGAGGTTCTGGCTGTCGATGCCGATGCCATTGTCACTCACCTCGAGCTGGACCCTGCCGTCCGCGTCGCGGCGAGCGCGGACCTCGACCCGCGCCGGCCGAGCCGAGTATTTCGCCGCATTGTCGATGAGGTTCTTCACGACGATCCCGAGCGCGGCGCGGTCGGTCGAAACGACGAGTCCGGGCTCGACGTCGATGACGACTTCCTCGGGCGAGAGCTTCTGCCGAACACGGACGGCCTGGGCGCAGTCCTCTGCGAGCTCCTCCAACGAGATATCGCTCAAGTTGAGCATGCCGGCGCGTGCATAGGAAAGACGATTTGCCTCGAGAACGTCGTCGATGAACGCCCGCAGTCGATCGACGTCCTCCAGCATCATGGTCCGGAGCCTCTCGCGGGACTCGCCTTCGAGCCCCTCGCGGCCGAGCGTCTCGAGACACAGTTGCAAGGAAGCAAGCGGACTCTTGAGCTCGTGGGTGACCGAATCGATGAACGTGTCCTGCTTGCGGACTTCGACGATGCCCCGCGCCAGCGAGATCACGAACAGGACCAGGACGGTGATGATCAGCACGAAAGAGAGCGCGCCGAGCACCAGAAGCCACACGTCGACCGCGATGTCAGCGGAGCGCATGATCTTCTGACCGAGAAGGAACGACCAACCGACCAGTAGCGCGATGCTCAGAAGCACCGTGATGGCGCCCAACGTGATGGGCGTGGAGATGGAGGATCGGATTCTTCGACGACGCGCCATCGCTTAGCCTCCTCGGAGGAGGCGCCAGAGGTTGTCCTTCTGCCACTGCTCGGCAGCGGCGTGATACTCGAAGCTCCGTTCGCGCTTGCGAAACGCGCTGGTGTGGTAGTGCCGGCGGCCGTTCTGGACGACCGCGGGCATGTCGTGGTGGAGCATCTCATGGAAGACCACCGCCTCCACGAAGTAGCTCGGAACCCAAGACTGATCGAGCACCGGATGAATCCGGATCAGCCGCTCTTCCGGCA
>JBATLA010000537.1:0-13219 GCA_049669945.1 Polyangiales bacterium
GCGCGGTTCGAATCGGCGAGAAGGCGAGCGCGGTCGGGTACGACTGGCCGGACGCCGGTGGACCGCGAGCAAAGATCGACGAAGAGCTTCGGGAGCTCGACGAAGCCGCTGAAGCGGGCGACATGGCAGCGCTCGAACACGAGCTCGGAGACCTGCTCTTCGCGCTTGCGACGTACGGTCGCAAGCAAGGACTCGATCCCGAGGCCGCCATCCGTGGGTCACTCGATCGCTTTTCTTCGCGCTTCCGCCATTGCGAGCTCCAGGCCAAGGCGGATGGCAAGGACCTCCGCGACTATGACGAGCCCTCCCTCGATACGATGTGGGAGTGCGCCAAAGCCGAAGAGCGGGGCGAGTAGCTAGAGCCCTTCGGCCGGGAAGGGCATCACCGACTGAATCGACTCGCCCCTGGTGAGCAGCATCAGCAGACGGTCCACACCGAGCGCATTGCCTCCACTTTCCGGGATGCCGCGCTCGAGCGCTTCGAGGAATCGCTCGTCGATTGGGTACACAGGCAGCCCAGCATTGCGCCGCTCGGCTTGGTCTCGTTGAAAACGCACGCGCTGTTCGCGCGCGTCGGTCAGCTCTCCAAAGCCGTTGCAGAGCTCAATCCCGCGAAAGAACGCCTCGAAGCGATCCGCTGTCCCGTCGTCGTTCAACCTGGCGAGGGAGGCCATCGACGCCGGCCAGTTGGTCACGACTACGGGCCGCTCTGCTCCGAGTCTCGGCTGGACTCGCTCCGCCCAGATCCGAAAGAAGTGCTCCTCGTGCGTGGCGTCGATCAGCTCGCCTGCATGCCGTTCGAACGCTTCGTCTACTGTGATCTGCTCCCAAGGCGAACAGAGGGCGTCGATGTCTGGGCTACCAAGAGTCTCGCCGACGCGGGCCGCCAGTTCTTCGGTGTCCCGAATCACGTCTTCCGAAGTCGCATGGGCTCGATACCACTCCAGCATGGTGAACTCGCGCTCGTGGTGCCGGCCATGTTCGTCCGCACGGAAGCTTCGGCAGAGCTGAAAGATGCGCTCCGCCCCGTCGCTGAGCAGGCGTTTCATCTGGTATTCGGGGCTCGTGGCGAGCCAGCCGACCCGATCGCCGTTGGGGCCGCGGACCTCGAACGCGGATAGATGCACGTCGAGCCCGGGAGAAGGCACGATGGCCGGTGTCTCGACCTCGATGAAGTCGCGTTCTTTGAAGAACAGCCGGATCGCCTCCATGACCCTGGCTCGCAGCCGCAGGACCTCGGGCATACCGACGCTCAGCCTTTGACGCGCTCTACGTACGACCCGGTGCGGGTGTCGACCTTCAGCTTGTCGCCGGCGTTGACGAAGAGCGGAACGTTGACCTGCAATCCGGTTTCGAGCGTTGCAGGCTTCGTCGTGTTGCTGCTCGTGTCGCCCTTGAACCCAGGCTCGGTTTCCGTGACTACGAGCTCCACGAACGTCGGAGGCGTCACCCCGATCGGGCGGCCTTCGAACAGCATGATATCGACTTCTGTGCCGTCCAGCAGGTAGAGGGCGTTCTCGCCAAGTTGCTCGTTGCTGAGCGAGAGCTGCTCGTAGCTCTTCGTGTCCATGAAGACGCGCGACTCGCCCTCTGGATAGAGGTATTGCATCGTTCGCTCTTCGGTGTCCGCCTCCTCGAGCTTCTCGCCGCTCTTGAAGGTTCGATCGATGACTGCGCCCGTCATCATGTTCTTGATGCGGGTGCGGACGAAGGCCTGCCCCTTGCCCGGCTTCACGAACTGGTGATCGACGACGGCGAACGGAACGCCGTCCATGAGCATCTTGAAGCCTTTTTTGATGTCGCTGGTGTCTGCCATGGGATTACTTCTCGCGGATCTTCTGTGCGGCGACGAGGATGTCGCTTGGTTGGGCAGGGCGATCGCTCTGCTCGGTGGTGATCTGGATGTCGAACTCGCGCATCGAGGTCGGAATCGATGCCCGGCCTGTTCGCGTCTTCGCGTCGTACTCGAGCGCCTGCTGGGGGGATGGGTACTCACCGACGGCGTTGAACCAGATGATGTAGTGCTGCATTCCGGGCTCGATCTCCGCGGGCGGCGGAAGTTGATCGATGGCGACGACGACCAAGATCTGTTCCTTGTCGATCTTCTCGATGTGGATATCGCCGTGAGCGGCGGGCACGTACGCGCTTCCGACGAGTGCGTAGTCGGCAGGCGGATTGCAGCCCGCACCTGCCACGAGCGCGAGCAACCCGATGAACCACAGCCCGGTGTACTTCTTCACCGCACGGCTTGTAGGCGGCACATCTGGCTCCGTCAAGCGCCAGCCCTTGCCTCCCGTCCGGGTCGGTTGTACCCCAGGTTTCATGCGAGACGTCGACGACGAGGTGCGCCAGATCAAGAAAGAGATCGTCGAGAGCCGGGGCCTGATCATCAAGACCAACAACTTGGTCAACGCCCTCGGCGCAGACATCAAATCCATCGCAAAGCGGCAAGCCGGCTACGAGCGCCGGCTGAACTGGAACAGCGGCGTCGCGATCGCGGTCATCGGGGTTCTGTCGTTCGTTGGGCTCAAGCTCTATTTCGACGCGCAGACGGGGGGCCTCCGCTCCGAGAAGGCCAAGTCCGAGGCGGCGGCCGAGCAGCTCCGACAGGATTTGAGCGACGAGGTGCGCCGCTCGTCAGACCGTGGGACGGCGGCAACGAAGGCGGCCAGGTACTATGAGCTGATTCGGGAGCGTAAGCGTGCCGAGGTCGTGCGCCAGTATCCGAGCATGGCCAAGGAAGCGCTTTCGCCAGCCGAGGCCGCGATGTTTCGCGACTACGAGCAGCAGTTCCGCCAAGACCTCTCGGTCGAGGCCTATCAGAAGGGCCTGCAGCTTGTGTCCGGCAAGAAGTACGAAGAGGTGATCGCCCGCTTCGAGGAGGCGATTGAGCTTCATCCAACGGGGACGCACATCCCTGCGGTGAAGCTCGCCCTGGGGCTGTCGCTTCGAAAAGAGAAGCGGCCCGCCGAAGCGCTCGTCTATGCGCAGCAGGTGGCGGACCAAAGCGCGGACGGAGCGCTCCAGCCCGATGGATGGTGGCTTGTCGCGCTCAGCGCGCGCGACCTCGACGACCTCGACACGGCCAAGGACGCGCTCAAGGCACTGATCAACAAGTGGCCCAGGTCTGCGCTCGCGATCGAGGCGCGCCCGCTATTTCGCGACGTGACGCGGCAGATCTGGTCCGGGAAACAAGCGACCACCGCGAGTCCGTCCGCACCAGCGCAGTAGCGCTCGCGCAAGAAATGCGTGTGACGCGGTGCCGAACGTGTGACACGTTGTAACCTGATGGCTCGTCCACGCGTTGCGTTCGTAGGTTCCGGTGGCGCCGCGAAAGGTGTTGCGCACGTCGGCGTTCTGCGCGCGATGCAGGAGCTTGGGATCGAGGCCGACATCTGCGTCGGCGCCTCAGCCGGCGCGATCGCCGGCGCGTTCTACTCGCAGGGCTTCACGCCAAATCAGATGATCGACTGGTTTCGGCCGTTTTGGCAGCGGGGGCTGGAAGATCCGCCGCTCAAAGCCAGGTATTTTCTCGGCCTACCCAATGAGGAGCAACGAAAGAGCTGGGGCTACCTCACCAGCGGCCTTTGGTCGATCGATCGGTTCGAGCGCTTCGTTGCGCAGCAGCTTCCGACCGACGACTTTCGCGACTTGGACAGGCACCTTCTCGTGACTGCAGCCGATGTCGACGGACGGGGCCGCGTCGTGTTTGGCCGGGGCTATCGCGAGGACGTGCCAATCAGCAAGGCGGTAGCGGCATCGTCGTGCGTCCCGCTTCTGTTCCGTCCGCATCGCATCGGCGATCGGTACTACATGGACGGGGAGGTCGTGCGCACGCTGAGCATCGACTTGGCGGTCGAAGCGGGGGCTGACGTCGTGATCATCTCAAACGTGTATCGCCCCCACGTCGGTCGAGTCGGCAGCCAATCGCTGGTTCACCAAGGTGGGCTGGCGGTGGCGCGCCAGGCGTTGAACACGATCCTGAACGAGAAGGAAAAGCGCGGCATCGACCTGATCCACAAGATGTATCCGCAGATCCAAGTCTTGGTCGTGTCGCCGGATCTCGGGCGGCTGCCGTTCACTTCGCGAATGCACGCACGAGCAATGCTCAGGCGGGGGTATCGAGATGCCCTCCGTACGCTGGCGAAGGCGAAGCGTAGAGGCGTGTTTGAAGTGGCGCCGAACGTCCGGACTATCGGCGAAGCTTGAGGCTCAGGAGGCCCAGGACCTAGGGCCCGAGAATCGAGGCTTCACCCCGTCTCTTTGGTCACCCACTGTAGATACTCATCACTCACGCGCGCAGCGGGGAGGGCGATGATCTCTGGAACCTCGTAGGGATGATTGGCCTTCAACCATTTTTCGACGTCGTCGAAGTGTTCGGGTCGGGTCTTGATGATCAGTTGGATCTCGGGCTCCGCCTCGATCTTTCCCCGCCAGCGGTAGAACGACTTCACGCTGGGAATCGCGTTCACGCAGGCGGCGAGACCTTGCTCGATCAGTCCCCGCGCGAGCTTCTCGGCCGTCAGCTCGTCGGGCGCCGTGCTGAGGATGACGATGACGTCGTTGCCGCTCTTCGTAGTCAAAGCTCGTGGACGGTCACGTCGAGTCGGCGGTCGATGATCGCGACGCTATGTTCGGGGAGGGCCTCATAACCGACGGGCGTGTCGTCGAGGCCGCTGACCACCATCGCATAGCGGAGTTGGGTGCTGCTCGTTGGCGGCGCCTCGTAGTCGTCTGGCGGATCGTGGAGACCCTGGCGTTGCACGTAGGTCATCGGCGTGCCGTGGCGAAGGGCGTACATCGAACGCCCGTTCGTGAGGATGAAACTGAGCCCGTTGTCGGTGCTACCTACCTCGGCGGCGAGACGTTCGACCAGCGTCACGGCTGCGCTGATGGCGGGGAGCGCCTGCGCCTCGTTGACGTCCGGGTTGTCGAGCTGGCCGGCGTCGTGGAGCAGCGTCAGAATTGTATGAAAGAGGTATTCACTGTCGGTTTCACCTCGGATGTTTCGACGGATGAAATCCGGGATCATTTCTGCGAGATTCGCGCGCATTGCATCGAAGTGGCCGACCGTGCCTTCGTGCGCGAAGAGCCAGCTCCGCATGCGAAACGGGTGCGCGTTTTCCGCGCGAAAATCGCCAACGGTCGGCTGGCGCAAGTGAAGTACAGCGCAATCCGATCGTACGTCGCCAGCGAGGTTCTGCCACTCGACGAGCTCGCCGGGCCGGGTGGGCCGCTTCTTGTGAAGCACTTCGTCCCCTGCGTAGAAACCAATACCCCAGCCACTCGCGCCAGCGGGCGCCTTCTCTTGCCGAAGCACCGCGCGCTCTTGATGAAGCGCGTCCCGCATTCGGTCGGCTCGATTCGCGACGTACCCGATGAGCCTACTCATTGCTCCAACCGTTCAAGTGAAGAATGCGAGTAGTACATCATCAATCCCCATTTCACTTTTACCACGCACCCTGATCTGCATCAACGAAAGTGGCGCTCGAACAGACCCACACGTCGGTTGTGGTCGCACACAAAAAATAGGACTGCCGATCGGATTGTGGTAGCGAGTGGTATGTCTAACGCCTTCGACGGCGCGTTGGATGATTACATTCAGCATCTGCGGGTGGAACGCGGCCTCTCGCGCCACACCGTGGACGGTTACGCGTCCGACCTCGCGAAGTTTGCCAAATGGCTCGAGGCAGACGGTGTTGTCCTCGACAAGGTGGATGAGCCAGTCGTTGCCGGCTTCCTCGTATCGCTTTCGCAAAAGGGGCTGAGCGCGCGCACGCAGGCGAGGGCGCTAAGCTCGGTGCGCGGCTTCTTCAGGTTTCTCGTTCAGGAGCGCCGGCATCCACATGACCCGACGGAACTGCTAGAAGGGCCGCGTCTTTTGACGAAGCTGCCCGACATCTTGAATCGCGATGAGGTGTTGCGCTTGTTGCACGCGCCGGCTGGCGACAAGCTCAATCGCGTGCGTGACCGCGCGATGCTTCACACGATGTACGCGGCTGGACTCCGCGTCAGCGAGCTCGTCAACCTCGACCTCGGCGACGTCAATCTCGAGGATGGTTTCGTTGCGGTGCTCGGCAAGGGCAACAAGCGCCGCATCGTTCCTCTGGGCGCACACGCGAGAGCCGCGATGGCCGAGTACCTCGCGAAGGCGAGAACGAAGTGGGCCCACCCTTCGAGTCGCGCCTGCTTTGTCACGGCACGCGGCAAGGCGATGACGCGCCAGGGCTTCTGGGCGATCGTGAAGAAGTACGCCCGCGTCGCGGGGATCACGAAACCGATCTCTCCGCACAAGCTCCGTCACTCGTTCGCCACCCACCTGTTGGCAGGCGGCGCGGATCTTCGCTCGGTGCAGACGATGCTCGGACATGCCGACATCTCGACGACGCAGATCTACACGCACGTGTCTGGCGACCACCTTCGCAAGATGCACGAGCGGTATCACCCTCGCGGGTAGGACCGAGCGCGAACCCCTTGGTTTTCGCAGCAGCGGGCCAAGTTGTCGCCCGGTTCGAATCAAGCCGGTATTCTGTTGACTATGTCGAGCTTCGACGTCTGGATCCTCCGTTTCGAGCCGGGAGAGGTGCCTGCGGCCGAGCGGCTTCAGGCCGCCTTCGGTATCGACTTGGCGAGCGCCCAGTCGCTCGAACGGAGCCTACCGAAGATCGTGAAGCACGCAGTGCCGGCCAAAGCCGCGGGTGAGATGCGGCAAGCACTGGAGGCGATTGGGGCGGTCGTGGAGTGCCGCGCAGCGCGAGATGCCAGCCCCGGCTCGTTCGGTGATGCTCCTGCGGTGTTCCGCGCGCCCGACGAGGATCTGTTCCCCTCCGGACGCGTCTCGGCGATCGACCCCTTTGCGCCAACAAACGACCCGAGCACTCCCCGGATATCGGTCGACGAAGTGGTGCTGCACGAGTCTCGGCCCAAGCGGACCGCGCCACCGGCCGAGGAGCAACCAAGGCGCATCACCGCGTCGCTACTCGCAACCTCCCAAGTCCAACAACGCCGGAAGTTCCTTCAACAGGCGACCGGAACGTTTCTGGCTGGCGCGGCCATCGTCGCCATCGGCTGGTTCTTTGGCAACTCCGTCCTTCGCGGCGAGGCCGGGTGGGTCGACATCGGCTTCGATGGGCTAGGCATCTATTTCATGGGCGTCGGTGTGTTCGACCTGATCGCCACACTGAGGAGCTGACGGCATGCAAATGACGCTTCCGAAGATCGTGTGGTTCGTGGCGGCGGTCGGCCTCGCGTGGGGGATCAACCAATGGCGTCAGCAGGCCGCCGCCCATGGCCTGGAAGCCGCACAAGAAGGGGACCGCGATGCCGCGGAGGGTTGGGTCGATCGCGCTCTTCGAGAGAGCCGGTGCGAGCTCTTCGAAGCCCGCAACTACCTAGCTTCAGAGGGGACCCGTCAGTACGTACGGCGTCCCGACTACGTGGATGCGTTCGTCGACAAACTCTACGCGGACGGGGCATCCGAGCTGGAGATCTGCGAGTCGGACGCGCTGGGTTTTCGGTTCGCGCATTACCTGCTCGTGACGCTGCCTGACGATCGCAGTAAGCACGAGCAGCTCATCGCCGACGCACAGAGTTTGGTTCGCCGCGACGCCGTCGTATACCGTGGCGTGACCTCTGCGGACGTCGAAGAGATTGTGCGCACCTCGACCCTCGTTGGAACCCGCCGGGTGCTGGTCGGTCTGCCGGTCGAAGCGAACTGAAACAGGTTTCGGGCGCGTCCGGCGACTCGTGCTATAGCCGCCAGCGGCCGCGGCGCTCAGCTCGGTCCCCAAGCCGAGGCTCCGGCCGGCCGAGAGCCTCAGGAGGCAAGCACCGTGAACATTCACGAGTACCAGGCAAAAGAGCTCTACCGGAAGTACGGCATTCCGGTCCCGAAGGGCATCCCCTGCATGTCGCCGGCAGAGGCGAGCGCTGCGGCGAAGCAGCTCATCGACGAGACCGGCAACGAGGTCGTCGTCGTCAAGGCGCAGATTCACGCCGGCGGCCGAGGCAAGGCCGGCGGCGTAAAAGTGGTCAAGGGCGTAGACGCCGCGACAGACGCCGCGAACGACATCTTCGGCAAGACCTTGGTCACGCACCAGACCGGTCCCGAGGGGAAGGTCGTTCAACGGTTGCTCGTCGAGCAGGGCCTCGCGATCAAGACCGAGCTCTACCTCGCGTTGGTTGTCGACCGGGAGACTCGCCGCATTGCAATCATGGCTTCGACCGAGGGCGGCATGGACATCGAAGAGGTCGCCGCGAGCACGCCCGAGAAGATCCACACGATCACCATCGACCCGGCCGTCGGCCTCCAAGGCTATCAAGTTCGGCAGCTCGCGTTCGGACTCGGGCTTTCAAAGCAGGAGCAGAAGAACTTCAGCAAGCTTCTCTCCGGTCTCGCCACGCTCTTCGAGCATGAAGATTGCTCGATCGCCGAGATCAACCCGCTCATCCTCACCGAGGACGAGCAGGTGGTCGCGCTCGACGCCAAGGTGAACTTCGATTCCAACGCCGAGTTCCGTCACAAGGCGTTCTGGGATTCGGTGCGCGACCTCTCTGAAGAGGCAGCGACCGAGACTGAGGCGAAGGAAGCGGGTCTCTCATTCATCCAGCTCGACGGCAACATCGGTTGCCTCGTCAACGGCGCGGGCCTGGCGATGAGCACGATGGACACCATCAAGTACTATGGCGGCGAGCCCGCGAACTTCCTCGATGTCGGTGGCGGCGCCAGCCAAGAGGCGGTGACCAAGGCCTTCCGCATCATCCTTCAGTCGGAAGCCGTTCAGGGCATCTTCGTCAACATCTTCGGCGGCATCATGCGCTGCGACACCATCGCCAACGGCGTGGTCGCCGCCACCAAGGAGCTGGGGCTGAAGGTGCCACTCGTGGTCCGGTTGGAAGGCACCAAGGTCGAAGAGGGCCGGAAGATCCTCAACGAGTCAGGCTTGGCCATCACCTCCGCGGCCACGATGGCGGAGGGCGCACAGAAAATCGTCGAGCTGGCAAAGGGATAAGGAACGATGTCGATTCTCGTAGATAAGGACACCAGGCTCGTCGTTCAGGGCATGACCGGCAGCGTCGGCCAGTTTCACAGCGAGCAGATGCTGGCCTACGGCACCAAAATCGTCGCCGGCTGCACCCCGGGCAAGGGCGGCACCTCGCTCATGGACGTGCCCGTTTATGACACGATGCGCGAAGTCGTGAAGCAGACCGGCGCCAACGCCTCCTGCATTTTCGTACCGCCGCCATTTGCAGCCGACGCCATCTTGGAGGCGGTTGACGCGGAGGTCCCGCTCATCGTCTGCATCACCGAGGGTATCCCGGTGATGGACATGGTGAAAGTTCGACGAGTTCTAGATTCACAGGATAAGAGCCGGCTGATCGGGCCGAACTGCCCGGGCGTCATCACTCCGGACCAGTGCAAGATCGGCATCATGCCGGGCCACGTTCACAAGGCCGGTCGCATCGGGGTCGTCTCCAAGAGCGGCACACTCACCTACGAAGCCGTTGGCCAGCTCACGGCGCTCGGCATCGGCCAGAGCACGGCGGTCGGCATCGGCGGGGACCCGATCAATGGCACGGACTTCATCGACGTGTTGAAGCTCTTCAACGACGACGCTAACACCGATGGCGTGATCTTGATCGGCGAGATCGGCGGCAACGCCGAGGAGCAGGCCGCAGCCTGGATCAAGGAGAACTTCGAGAAGCCCGTCGCAGGCTTCATCGCGGGGCGCACTGCCCCTCCGGGCAAGCGCATGGGTCATGCGGGCGCCATCATCAGCGGGGGCAAAGGCACCGCGGACGCGAAGATTGAGGCCCTCGAGGACGCCGGCGTGAAGGTCGCGCCGACGCCGTCCGATATGGGGACCACACTGCAGAGCCTTCTCTAGGAAGGGAGAAAAACATGTCGAAGAAACCGATGCGTGTCGTGGTCACAGGGGCCGCAGGCCAGATTGGCTACAGCCTTCTCTTTCGAATCGCTGCAGGCGAGATGCTGGGCCCAGACCAGCCCGTCGTCCTCCAGCTCGTGGACATCCCGCCGGCTATGAAGGCCGTGAGCGGCGTCATGATGGAGCTCGAGGACTGCGCGTTTCCGCTCCTCGCCGGCATGGAGTCGAGCGACGACCCAGCCACTGGCTTCAAGGATGCCGATGTCGCACTGCTCGTCGGTGCGCGCCCGCGCGGCAAGGGCATGCTCCGAAAGGACCTGCTCGAGGCCAACGGGGCGATCTTCACAGGTCAGGGCAAGGCGCTGAGCGACGTGGCGAGCCGTGATGTGAAGGTGCTCGTCGTCGGCAACCCAGCCAACACGAACAGCTACATCGCCATGAAGAACGCGCCCGACCTCGATCCGTCGTGCTTCACCGCCATGGTCCGACTCGACCAGAACCGAGCGATGTCGCAGGTCGCGAGCAAGACCGGTCGCGCCGTGACCGACGTCAAGAAGATCACCATCTGGGGCAACCACTCGGCGACCCAGTATCCAGATCTCTTCAATGCCGAGATCGACGGAAAGAGCATCGCCGGTCTCATCAACGATCAGGCGTGGATCGAAAACGACTTCATCCCGACGGTGCAGCAGCGTGGCAAGGCGATCATCGACGCGCGCGGCCTTTCGAGTGCCGCGTCGGCGGCCAACGCCGCGATCGACCACATCCGCGATTGGCACCTCGGGACCCCAGAAGGTGATTGGGCCTCGATGGCCGTCCCTTCGGACGGCAGCTACGCTGTGCCCGAGGGCATCATCTATGGCTTCCCTTGCACCTGTAGTGGCGGGAAATGGTCGATCGTGCAGGGGCTCGAGGTCAACGACTTCAGCCGAGCCAAGTTGGACGCGACGGCTGCGGAGCTTCAAGAAGAAGCTGCCGCGGTGGCCCATCTGGTTTAGTCTTCCGCGAAACCCCACAGGGGGGCTCGTATGAAGAAGCCCAGACTGGTCGAAGAGCACGAAGCTGCAGGCAAGCGCATCGTCGTGGACGGTCACCACATCTTCGTCCGCGAGGAGGGGGAGGGCGAGCCGGTTCTGCTGCTCCATGGCGTGCCCTCGAGTAGCTTCCTCTATCGCAAGATGCTTCCAGAGCTCGGCCGACAGGGCTTCCGTGCGATCAGCTTCGATTTGCCGGGCGTCGGGCTCAGCGACAAGCCCAAGGGCATCGACTACGACTGGCACTCCCTCGCCGCTTGGGTCGGGCGGGTGGTTGACGCGCTCGAGCTTCCGCCGGTGCATCTCGTCCTGCACGACATTGCCGGCCCAATCGGCGCCGAGTGGGCCATCCAAAATCCCATCAAGGTGCGCTCGATCACGATTACCAACACCCTCATGGACGTGGCGCATTTCACGCCACCGTTTCCAATGTGGATGTTTCGTGTGCCCGCCCTCAGACACGTGGTGTTCTCCACCATGAGCACCAAGGTCATGCTGCCGCTCTTCCGTCAGACCGGGGTGAAGAATCCAGACGCTATTGATGAGGACGTCATCGATAGCTACATCTACTTGCTCAAGAACAACGGAGGCCACCACAGCTTCCTCGCTATCATGGACGGCTTCGTTCTGACCGAGTCGCACCGCGACTACCTTCGCGACGGGCTACTTGCCATCGATAAACCAATGCAGCTCGTGTGGGGCGAGGAGGAGGTCGCGATTCCCAAGGCGCAGCTCCACTACATCAAGCAGGTGTTCCCTCTGGTCGCTGAGCACATGGTGGACGCGAGGCACTTCCTGCAAGAAGAACATCCTGCCGTCATATCGGCCCATATCGCGGGATTTGCCCGGGACATTGCTCAGCAACCAAAACGCGCTACATCCGCGGCCGATTAGCCCCACGAAGCGGCTTCGTCGCCGTGGGGGCCCAAACGTAGAAAGAGGAGCCAAATGGCTGTGGAACGCACGCTCAGCATCATCAAGCCCGACGCCGTCGAGCAGAACAACATCGGGAACATCCTCGCCATGATTCAGGGTGAAGGCCTCAAGATTCTCGGCACGCGCATGCTTCATCTCACCCGCGCGCAAGCGGAGGGGTTCTACGAGGTTCACAAGGAGCGCCCGTTCTTCGGCGAGCTCGTCGAGTTCATGACCCGCGGCCCCGTCGTGGTGAGCGCCCTCGAAGGTGAAGAGGCGGTGGCACGGTACCGCGCGCTGATGGGCGCGACCAATCCCGCTGACGCGAACCCAGGCACCATCCGCAAGGCGTACGGCACCGACGTGGGCGAGAACGCTTGCCACGGCTCCGACAGCGTCGCGAACGGCAAGCTTGAAGTCGGCTACTTCTTCCCCGAGTACCTGCTGAAGTAGCCATGAGCGATTCGCCGCAAACCGAGCTCCGTCCGCTCATCCAGCAGGCGTTCGAAGACCGTTCCAAGCTCGAAGGCGCGGAGTACCGAAGCGCCGTCGAGGAAACCATCGAATTGCTCGACAAGGGCAAGCTCCGGGTCGCGACCCGCGCGGACGACGGTGAGTGGATCGTCCATGCGTGGACCAAGCAGGCGATCCTCCTCTACTTCGGCATCCGGAAGATGGAGCGGGTCGAAGTCGGCGCGTACGAGTACCACGACAAGATCCCGCTCAAGAAGAACCTCGACGAGCAAGGCGTCCGCGTGGTGCCCCCTGGAACGGTTCGCTACGGCGCGCACATGGAGCCTGGCAGCATCTTGATGCCAGGCTACGTCAACATAGGCGCCTACGTCGGCGCCGGCTCGATGGTCGACACCTGGGCCACGGTCGGGTCGTGCGCACAGGTCGGCAAGGGCGTTCATCTATCGGGCGGCGTCGGCCTCGGCGGCGTTCTCGAGCCTCCGGGGGCGAAGCCCGTGATCATCGAGGACGGCGCCTTCATCGGATCGCGCGCCATCGTCGTCGAGGGGTCCCGCATCGGCGAGGAAGCCGTGCTCGGCGCCAACGTCGTCATCACTGCGAGCACGAAGATCATCGACGTGACCGGCCCCGAACCGGTCGAGATGCGGGGCTACGTGCCGCCGCGCTCGGTGGTGATTCCGGGAACGCGCACCAAGAAGTTCCCCGCCGGCGAGTACCAGATTCCCGTCGCTCTCATCATTGGTCAGCGCAAAGCAAGCACCGACAAGAAGGTGACGTTGAACCAGGCGCTGCGGGATTTCGGCGTCTCAGTTTAGGGGGCTGCCGCGGATGTTTGGAGGGGTAGGGGAGTGCTGCCAGCCTGGTTTGGTTTAGCAACATCCAACCCACCCACCCCCACCGCGTAGTCGC
>JBATLA010000538.1:0-2816 GCA_049669945.1 Polyangiales bacterium
GCGGTCGCCGCCGTCGAAACCGGGCGCGCGCAGCGACAGCAGCCGATCTCGGTGCGACTGCCGGGTGGAACGCTCATGATAACCGTCGGCGCGCCCGGGGAGCCGGTCCTCATGCAGGGACCTGCGCGTTTCGTTTTTCGCGGCGAAACCGACCTCTAGCCCGTCTATTGCAATATCGGCAGGTTCCGTTAGTTTTGTCGGATGCCCCGTTGCTTGCTTGCGGCCCTGACCGCGCTTGCCCTCATCGCTACGCCCGGATGCTCCAAGGACGACTCGCCGTTCGTCGACGAGCTCGGCCGCTGCGCCGATTTCGATCCACTCAAACAGGTGTACTGGGGGGACACTCACATCCACACCGACCTCTCGTTCGATGCGAACATGCAGGGTACGCGAACGACTCAGGACGACGCCTACGCCTTTGCGCGAGGGGAAGCCATCCCCCTTCAACCCTACCAGGAAGACGGCACGCCTACACGGATGGCGCGGATCGATCGGCCGCTCGACTTCGTGATGCTCAGCGACCACGCGGAGTTCCTGGGCACGCTCAAGGTCTGCAACGATCCGGACTCACCCGGCTACGACGCTCGCCAGTGCATCGACTACCGCGCCGCGCAAGAGTTCGAAGCGGATCCGCAAGAGGTGATCTTCACCTTCGTCGAGATCAACGGCCTTCTGACGTTCCCGCCGGAGGACGCGAGTTTTCCGGCGCTTTGCGGGCCTGATGCGGCGCTCTGCATCGACGCCGGCATCGACGTGTGGCGCGACATCGTCGCCAAGGCAGAGGCGAACTACGACACCAGCGATGCCTGTGAATTCACGACGTTTCCAGGATACGAGTGGAGCGGGGTTCCCTTGGCTAGGAACATGCACCGCAACGTCATGTTCAAGAACGGCAACGTGACCCAGCAGGCATACGGATACTTCGACGAGCCCTACCCTGAGGGCTTGTGGGATCGACTGCAAGATGAGTGCCTCGACGCGGGCAGCAACTGCGACGTACTCACGATTCCGCACAACACCAACCTCTCGGATGGCATCGAGTTCGACGACACCATCGCCTACGGGGGTCCCTTCACGCCGGAGTACGTCGAGCAGAGAAGCCTGATGGAACCCGTCATCGAGATCTATCAGCACAAGGGGGCCTCCGAGTGCCTTCCCGGCGAGCCCACCACAGACGAGCAATGCGGGTTCGAGCTTCTTCCCTACGCCAACATTGCGGCTCAGAACCAGGACAGCAAAGGGCCCCCGAATCCAAAGAGCTTTCTGCGCTATGCGTATGGCGAGGGGATGAAGTACGAGAGAGACCTCGGAGCCAATCCTTTCGAGTACGGGATCACGGCAGCGAGCGACACACACATTTCGGCCCCCGGCTTCGTTGCGGAGGACGACTTCAAGGGGCACGCCGGCTCCGGACAGCCAAACCGATATCTCCCACCACCGCAGGGCTTTCCTGATCAAGAGTACCTCAGCCCCGGCGGCCTCACCGCGGTTTGGGCCGAAGAAAACGCCCGCGACGCCATCTTTTCTGCGTTTCGCAACAAGGAAGTCTTTGGGACCAGCGGGCCCCGGATGGTCGCGCGCATGTTTGGTGGCTGGGAGTATCCAAGCACGATTTGCGGCGATGCGGACCTCGCCGCTCAGGGCTACTCGGGCGGCGTTCCCATGGGCGGGACGCTTCCCGCTCAAACAGGAAGCGGCGGACCTCAGTTCGTCGTCTTGGCCAAGCAAGATCCCATGGGCGCGCCCCTTCAGCGCATTCAAATCATCAAAGGTTGGCTCGAAGGCAACGACTACCAAGTCGAGATCTACGAGGTGGCCGGGGACCCCGACAATGGCGCAAGCGTCAACCTCGACGACTGCGTCCCTGAGGGCGCAGGCGCAAGCGACCTCTGCGGAGTCTGGCAAGACGAGAACTTCGATCCTACGCAACGCGCGTATTACTACGCGCGCGTGATCGAGAACCCGACGTGCCGTTGGTCGACGTATCAGTGCGCCGTAGCGGGCTACGACTGCAACGAGTGGGACTACGATGAATGCCGCACGCCCGCCGTCGAGGAGATCGGAAACTACACCTGCGACTGCTGTGATCCCGTGAGCGGGCTCAACGTCGACTGGTGCGACTCGGTCGATTGCACCGAGCCCGAAAACCTCCCCGCGAAGGAGGCACGCTGTTGCGTCCCGCGCGTCGAGCCTGTCATCCAAGAGCGCGCCTGGACCTCACCGATCTGGTACCGGCCCCCCGCTTGATGCTGCGCCCGCTCCTCCACTACTTTCTGATCGGCGGCCTGCTCTTCAGCGCGAAAGTCGTCTATGAGCCGCGGAGCGTCGATGGTCCCGAGCTCACCGTGCGCGTGCCTGTCGGGGCCGGCGAAGTGGAAGTCGACAAGGCCGCCCGCGAGGCGATTCTTCTCAATGAAGCACGGCGGTACGGCTGGAACCGTAGCGATCCCGTGGTGTTCAGCCACCTCGTCCGGAACATGCGCTTCATCGAGCCAGATACGGCTGACGACGACGCCACGCTCTACCAGAGGGCGCTGCAGATGGGTATGCACGAGCACGATCCCATCGTGCGGGCGCGCCTGCTCTACCGCGCGGGGGAGGCCCTCGCGTTCGTCCCGGAGGATCGAATGCCCACCCGCGAGGAGCTCGAGGCGCATCGCGTCGAGCACGCGGACCGCTTCCAGCGGGAAGGTCGCATACGATTTCAGCAAGTGTTTCTGAGCCGTTCGCGGCGTGGCGACTCGCTGCCAGGTGACGCGCGTGAGCTTCGAGCGCGACTTGATGTGCTCGGCGACGCCCCGCCGACCGGATTGGGC
>JBATLA010000539.1:0-1523 GCA_049669945.1 Polyangiales bacterium
GCCACGAGGTCCCGTTGTTGCGCCCGCTGATGATACCTGGGATCGCTTGGGAAGTCGCATCTCCGGCTGGCGTCCGCCTCAGGTGCGGGTTAGGAACCGCCCGTGTGGATCTTGGTCATAGGCCGTGAGGGCGTAGAAGAGCGCGAAGGAAGCGCAGTTTCGTGCCTCCACGAGCTTGGGTGCGAGGTCCAGACGGCCAACCTTTGGGATCGGCTCGACACCGAAGAGCTGGCGAAGGATCCGCCCGCTGCCGTTCTCATTGAGGCCGGTGAAGAGGCAGATGCAGGCCGCGCCGCCCTGGTCCGGGTGCGGGCCGCCGAGACCCTTCAGGAGGTGCCGGTCATCATCGGCATCACTGTCAACGCCCTCACCCGCCTCGATGTCGGCGACGGCTTCGATGATTTCGCGCTGATGCCGTATGTCCCCGCCGAGCTTTACATGCGCATCCGCCGGGTCGAGTGGAGTCGCAGCGACTTCGCCCAGCAGGAGCGGATCAAGATGGGGCCGCTGTGCATCGACCTCGCGGCCCATGAGGTGACCATCGAGGGCCGGCCCCGTCAGCTCACCCATCAGGAGTTCGCGCTCCTCAGCTTTCTTTGCCAGAACCGCGGGCGGGTCTTTTCGAGGAGACAGCTGCTCGAGCGCGTCTGGGGCGTCGATTATTACGGCAGCAGCCGCACGGTCGACATCCACGTGCGCCGCTTGCGCATGAAGCTCGGCCACACGGTGAACAATCTAGAGACGGTGCGCGGTGTCGGGTACAAGATGAAGGAGCCGTGATGCTTGCCCCGCTCGCGATTTCGACAGGTGATCCGGCGGGTGTCGGTCCTGTTGTGACCGCAGCGGCGCTCGCGCAGAGCTTAGGCTCCGACCGCGCGCTGGTGTACGGCGATGCGGGCTGGATGGAGCGCGCACTCCGTCGCTACGGCTTCGACGCGTTCAAACGCATGGAGACGGCCGACGCAGCATCTCTAGCGCGCGGCGAGGTTGGCCTCGTGCACGTTGCGGAGTGGCCGCTGACGATGGTGCAGTCGAGGGCGCCCACCATCGATGGCGGGATCGTGCAGCGGGAGGCCCTCGAGGCGGCCTGTGATGCGGTGCTCTCTCGGGCGGCGCGCGCAATCGTCACCGGGCCGGTCAGCAAGGAAGCCGTTAGCCTATCCGGCGTCGCGTTCAAAGGGCAGACCGAGCATCTCGCCCGGCGCGCTGGCGTTCACGTCGAGCATGTCACGATGATGTTCCTCGGCCCGCGCCTCAAAGTCGCGCTGGTCGCGACGCACTGGCCGATCAAGCGGGTGCCTTCTACCGTCACGCGCGAGCACATCGAACGCACCGTGCGGCACCTGACGGACGCGCTCAGCCGTTGGAACTCCGACGCCAAGCCGCTCCGAATCGAAGTCACCGGGCTCAATCCGCACGCGGGCGAGGGTGGCCTTCTCGGCACCGAGGAAGAGACCATCATCGGTCCGACGCTCGAGGACATGCGCGAAGAGCCGCCGTACGTCACCGGCGAGGTGGAGCTA
>JBATLA010000540.1:0-1773 GCA_049669945.1 Polyangiales bacterium
ACTTCCGACCCTACGAGCCTCGAAGCAATTGCGGCTCGCCGCACCAACATTGCAATGGAGCTCGAGCGGACGGATGGGACCCTCCGCGACGCAGAGCCTACGGACATTCGGCACGCGCTCGAGGTGCAGAGGCGGCTGCGGACGATGGAGCAGTTGCTCTCTGCGCAGGCCGCGCTCGGCGCGCGAGACCCTGTCGCCGATCAGCCCTCGCGACCAACCTCCGAGGTTCCCTCCGCGCTCACGCTGAACGCCCTCTACGAGGCGCAGTACGCGCAGAAGCAAGCGGAGGACCTGGCCGCGAAGGCCAGCGACGCGCTCGCAGCCGCCAAAGAGAAGCTAGCGAACGCCGAAAGGGAACGTCGAAGAGCGCGGACTGAGCTTGAGGACGCAGATTCTGAGACCAAGGCGGATTTCGCGAGATCGCTCGAGCTTCGCGAGCTCGAGAGTCGCGCCGCGCAAGAAGAGGTCTATCTTCGCAGAGCCGAATTGTTTGCGTGGCAAGTTGCCCGCGACCGGGATGCGGATGCCGAGATCGAAACACGTATCGAACGGACGCGCGAGGCGCTCGCGAGAGGGGAAGGAAACTCGACCTCCGTCGACGCGGCTGTGAACGAGCGTCGCGATCGCTTCGTTCAGCGGCGCGACGCCAACCGTCGACGCCTCGCGACCGTGGAGCTCGCCCTTCAGTCTGCGCAAAGTCGGTATCTACAACAACCGGAACCATCCTTGGAGTCGCTTCAAGAGGTTGAGGCACTGACGGCTCATCGTGACCTGCTGCGGCGGGAGATCGAAACGACCGAAGCAAGGCTGGCGGCCCTCAAAGAACATCGCTCGTTGTGGAGCATTTGGGAAACGCTGCTCCGTGGGGAGGTGGGGTCGCCCGACGAATTGGCTGCGTGGGAAGCCAAGGCCATCGAACAGGCAGCAACGCTCCGGCAGATCGAGCTTCAAACGCTGGGGCGCATCGCTGAGCTCGACCGAACGGTCGACGGGATCGAGCGCCAACTCTCGCGCGCACCCGAACCTTCGCTGCTTCGCCGAGCCCTCGCAGAGCTGCTCGAAACGGTGTCCCGACTGCGCGCAGAGGTAACGCATCACGCAACCCTTGCCTCGGCCGATCGGCGCGTAGCGGAGCGCGTCCGCGCGGACCTCGGCGAGAGGTCGGGGCATATCGATTGGCAGGAGTACGCCGCTCGAGCCCAGACCGCGGCGCAAGACATCTGGAGGTACGAGCTCACGACGGTCGACGATGCGTCGATCACGGTGGGGTCGCTCGTGCTCGCGCTGCTGTTCTTATTCGCCGGCCTTTGGGCCGCTCGGCGCGGCTCGAATCTCGTAGCCCAGCAAACGAAGCGGCGCTTCAAGCTCGACCCCGGCGCCGGTCAGGCGCTTCAAACGATTACCTTCTACGCGCTTCTCGTGTCCTTCACTCTGCTCGCGCTTCGCGCCGTTCACTTTCCGCTCACGGCGTTCACGGTGCTGGGCGGCGCACTCGCAATTGGAGTCGGATTCGGCAGCCAGAATGTGATGAACAACTTCATCAGCGGGCTCATTCTCATGCTCGAACGCCCGGTTCGTGCTCACGACGTGGTCGAGATCGACGGCAACCACGGGACGATCGAGAAGATCGGGGCGCGAAGCACACAGATTCGCTCCGACGACGGACGTCATATCATCGTGCCCAACAGCTTCTTTCTCCAGAGCAACGTGGTCAACTGGACACTCTCCGACGACCTCGTTCGCGCCAAAGTCAGCGTGGGGGTGGTCTATGGG
>JBATLA010000541.1:0-4957 GCA_049669945.1 Polyangiales bacterium
GCGCTGGAGGGACAGGCGGCACGCCGGCCGAGTGCGCACCCGCTCAGAATCGCTGCCGCAACGGAGAGATCGACCCGATCATCGAGGATCCCACGTGCATGCTGAACGACCCGCCCAATCTACCCAAGGTCTGCAGCGGCAGCGAGAGCTTGGTGAATCCACGCAGCTGTTCGCTCACCGGAGCTACATCGACGCTTCACGCACAGATGATCGCCGTTGCGGGCAACTGCAACGCTGGTTTCAACCTCGACCAGTGCGACGGTGAGTCGTGCATCACTGGCGGCCTCGCACCCGGGGAGGGGCTCGATGGGGTGGACAACGCCTTGACGGGACTCGCGCCGGTCCTGGCCGGGGTCGGTGGGAATCTCGGCGGCGTCGACCAGGCGCTCTACGACGGCTTATGTGATGGGAGCATCGACTGGGTCTTCGAGGTCGACACCAATCTTGCAGAGAACTGCGCCACCGTGATTCCCGTCTACGACGGACGGCCGGCTGCTCCGGTCATACTGAACGTCTCGGACTTGGGCTGCGTGAGTGGGACGCTCGGCGAGATGCCGCTCTCGATCGCTGGAGAACCGGGAGTGATCGGCAACGCCACCGTCCGCGGGACGGCGGATGGAGCGATCGGATTTGACGTGATGCTGGGAGGGACCGCAGACGCCGACACGGCCATCGCGATCGCCGAGGCATTGCTCACCGGCGCGGGCGCAGTGGTCGGACAAGTCTTCGACATCAACTCGAACCTCGAAAGCAACCTTCAGAACGGGTGCAATGCCCTTTCGCTGACCTTGGAGGTAGCTGGGGTCGCGGCGGACTACACGCCGGAAGGCGCTTGCACCAACCCGGAGGACGCAGCCCTTTACAACGCTCTCGAATACAACACCGGTTCAACCAACCTCACGGGTCCGGAGGCTGCCTCGCAGATCGCCAGTGATTGCGTTTTCGGAAACACTCAATCCGACCCGAGAAACCCGGGCTGCGGCACAGAGGCCCAGGCAGTGCTCATCTGCGGCGGAGTCAACTGTCCGGACGAGACCATTCAGGCCCTCACGGACTGCGTCAGCGAATGCCAGCAGAGCGTGATCGAAGAAGCTACTGGCGCGACGCTCACACAGGAGTGCAAGGATTGCTACAGCGACAGCGTCACGTGCAGCGCGGTGAACTGCGCAACCGCGGGCTGCACCGTACCCGACTCTCCTTCCTGCGTCGCCTGCCGTTGTGCGAACGACTGCACCCCGGGGTTTGCTCGTTGCAGCGGGCTCCTACCCAGCGAAGAGTGCTCAGGCTCGGGTGGCACCGGGGGTACCGGGGGCACTGGGGGTACCGGGGGAACTGGGGGCACTGGGGGTACCGGCGGTAGCGTGCCGGGGTGTCTGCCACCGAGCTATCAATGCATGAACGGCTTCATCGATCCCATCATCGAAGATCCCACTTGCACGCTCAACGACCCACCGACCCTGCCGGACGCTTGCACGGGGGCCGAGAGCCTAGTCAACCCGTCGAGCTGCACCCCCACGGGCATCCAGACACTGCACGAGGTCCGATCCCTCGAGACTGTGGGGGATTGCAACGTTGGCTTCGATCTCGACGGTTGCAACGGCACGACCTGCAACGGAGGCGGGCTGTCGCCTGGCGAAGGAATCGATGGCGTCGACAACGCGGTGACGGGTCTCGCCCCAGTGCTCGCGGGCGTCGGAGGAAACCTCGGGGGTCTCGATCAAGCGTACTACGACAGTCTCTGCAACGGCGATATCGATTGGAAATTCCGCATCGACGCCAACCCGGCTGAGAACTGCGCGACGGTCGTCACGATCTATGACGGCGTGCCTGTCGCCCAGATTCCGATGAACCTATCAAACGCGGGCTGCATCAGCGGCAAGCTCGGGTCGCTGCCATTGACGATCGCCGGCGTCGAGGGCGCCCTCGGGAACGCGACGGTTCGCGGGACCGTGGACCCCACGCAGGGCTTGAATTTACTCATGGGAGCGACGGTCGAGGCCGCGGGGGCAATGGCGGCGGCTGAGTCCATCCTGCCAGGCGCTGGCGCCGTCGTTGCTCAGACCTTCGACATCCATTCGGCCTTGCAACAGAACAACACGGCCGCTTGTAACGCGCTGTCACTCTCGGTCGACGTCGGAGCCCAATTGCTCGACGACTAACCGCAGCCTGCGCCACCCTACTCGCTGAACAGGCTGTCGACGTCGGCCTTGGTCAGGCCCTTGAGCGGGCTGCCCTCGGTCGACAGCACGTTGCTCATGAGCGCGCGCTTCTTGGCCGATAGCTCGAGGATCTTTTCTTCGACGGTGCCCGCCGCAATGAGCTTGTAGACGTTGACGTTCTTCGTCTGCCCGATGCGGTGGGCGCGGTCAGTCGCCTGGTCTTCCACCGCCGGGTTCCACCAGGGGTCGAAGTGGACGACCGTGTCGGCGCCGGTGAGGTTCAAACCCGTGCCGCCGGCCTTGAGCGAAATCAGGAAGACCGGGACGCTCGGGTCGTCGTTGAACCGATCGACCTTGTCGAGGCGGTCCTTGGTGGAGCCATCGAGGTACTCGTAGCGGATGCCGTCCTGATCGAGCGCCTCGCGGATATGGGTGAGCATCGTGACGAACTGACTGAAGACCAGCACGCGGTGACCACCGTCGACCGCCTCGTCGATGATCTCTCGGAGGGCGCCGAGCTTGCCACTGTCGTCCGCGTCGAAGTCCGTATCCGGAAGCTTCATGAGGCGCGGGTCGCACGCGACCTGCCGCAAGCGCGTGAGTGCAGCGAGGATCTGAATCTGCGACTTGCTGATGCCCTTCTTCTCGACCTCGCTCAACACGCTCTTGCGAACCTGACGGAGAATTTGCTTGTATAGCTTGGCCTGCTCCTCCGCGAGCGGGACGATCATCTCCTGCTCGATCTTGTCCGGTAGGTCGGCGGCGACGTCGCTCTTCACGCGCCGCATCACGAACGGCTTGATCGTCGCGCGCAACCGGTGCGCAGTCTCCATGTCGCCACGGTCAATTGGCCGTGCAATGCGTTCCTCGAACGTCTTGAGTCGCCCGAGGAGCCCCGGGGAAACGAAATCGAAGATGCTCCACAACTCGCTGAGCCGGTTCTCGATCGGCGTACCCGTCAGCGCCAAGCGACGCTCGCTGCTGAGCTTCTTGGCCGAGCGTGCGGTCTGGCTCATGGGGTTCTTGATGTGCTGTGCCTCGTCGAGAATCACGTAGCGAAGGTCGAGTGCCTGCAGGAGCTCCTCGTCGCGGCGAAGCAACGCGTAGCTGGTGATCATCACGTCGGCCTTTTCGAGCTCGGGGGCCCGCTGGCTTCGGTTCGGCCCCTGCCAGACGACCGTCTTGAGGCTGGGCGCAAACTTGTTGATCTCACGCTCCCAGTTCGGCACCACCGAGGTCGGGGCGATGACGAGATTGAGCTTCTTCTTGTACTTGCCCTTGGCCCAGAGAAGCAGCGCGATCGTTTGAATCGTCTTACCGAGACCCATGTCATCGGCAAGGATGCCGCCGCTGTTGAGCTCGTGGAGGAACACCAACCACGAGTAGCCGTCTTTCTGGTAAGGGCGGAGGTCGGCTTTGAGGGTGCGCGGCTTCGCGACGCTCGGGATCTCGTCGATGTCTTCGAGCTTCGCGAAGAGTGTCTTGGCCGACGCCGAGACCTTGGCGTTCTCGACCATCTTCAGGAGGTCCTGGACGCGCCCGGCCTGCGACAGCGGCAGTTTGTCCTTCATGCCGGCGGTCGCGTAGATCTCCGCCATCCGCGTGAGTACGTCGCCGACCTTCTCGGGGTCGACCGGCGCATACGTACCGTCTTCGAGCTGAACGAGTCGGCGGCCATGCTCGAGGCAGGCCCGAAGCTCCTCCTCTCGCACCGCAGCGCCACCCGCGGTGAACGCCATGTCGAGGTTGAGCCAATCGACGCCGCTCGAAACCCGCATCTGTGGTGTCACGGATTCATCGCGAACCGTGACGTCGACCAGGTCGTCCGGAACGAAGCGGTCCCACTCCTCCGGAAGCTCGCCGATGCCCTGAGTCCAAAACGCGATCGCGTCGTCACCCGATGCAACGAGCTCCTCACCAGACTCCGAAACCTCGAAGTTCTGATTGAGAAGCGCTTGGACTCCCGACATTTCGGCGCCGACATCGCGGCGAACGACACGCGGGCGCCCACGACCCTTCTTCGGCGGCAACACCGCAAGCGGCGACGGGATGTCGTCGGGTGGGACGTCGAACTCCTGGTCCTCGTATCGAACGTAGAGCCGAACACGGGCATCGATGATGTCGCCGTTGGCTTTCAGCTCGAACCGCGGCTTCTGATCCACCAGGTCGGCCACGGAGCTCAAGTCGGGAAGCTCGGCGCCCAGCAACGCGGCCACTCGAGGGATGTATTCGCCGAGAAGCGCGGGGAGCTCCTCGTGAGTCTGCACCATGGCCGGAGAACGGTAGAGGCGTTGTAGCCACGCGGGCGTCACGAGCTCGCTGACCGGCCGGGCCACCCCCTCGGTGGTGTCGATCTGCCAACCGGGCGTACCTTCGAACCAAGCGCCGCTCGACAGCGCGAACCTGCGCTTGTTGCTCTCGAGGTAGAACACGACGCGAACGCGGAGCGTATCGGCGTTGACCGGATCGAGCTCGATGCGGGGCCGGAGCGCTTCGTTCGCGAAGCGAAGCTCCATCGAAGCCGGCTCGAGCAACACCCGCCTGTCGCTCAGCATTTCGAGGACCTCGGCGGCGTCCTCGCCCCGGAGCTCGGCAGTGGTCGCCTGCCCGCGATTGGCGTTGCGCGCAAGCGCCCTGAACAATTGGCGCTCGTCGATCGAAACCATGTTGAAGGAGCCGAGCGCGTCGTTGATCGGCACCGCGCTTCGGGAGCCAGCCAGCACCGGTGTCACCGTGATCGAGGCCGGGCGAACCGTCATGCGGTACTCGAAGTCGAGCGGCTTCTCCAACGCCTCGGC
>JBATLA010000542.1:0-2551 GCA_049669945.1 Polyangiales bacterium
GCTTGGACCAGCTCGACGTCCACGTCGCGTTCCTGTTCGACGACGGCACATTCGACTCGGGTGCGGTGTCGCTCATCGACGCGCTCGTGACGCCGCGGCACGGCGTCGCGTACGAGCAGCCGACCCGATGGCGCTACCTGCTCCCGCGGGCGACTCACAATGCAGAGACTCCGACGGACGCCTATCGCCGTCTTTTTCGCGACAACGGCTTACCGGAGGACAGCTTCGAGCGGGGCGACATCCGGCTCTACCGACTGCGGATGCGAACGGTGTCGGTCGATCAGGGCTCGGCAGGATCGAAGCGTACCGGCGCGCCGTCGGGCGCGTTCGATTGAGTGCCTTCGCGTTCTGCCTCGAATGCGTCCAGGGGCGCCTCGGGGGTCGCCGGCAGGAGCACGACGAACGTGGTCCCGTAGCCCTCGCGGCTTCGCACGTCGATGCGTCCACCGGCCTCGCTCACGATGCGCTGCGAAATAGCTAGCCCGAGCCCGGTGCCTTGCTGCTTGGTCGTCACGAACGGCACGAACAGATTGGGGAGCAGGCCCGGCGCGATCCCGGGGCCGGTGTCACGCACGCTGACTTGAACCCGCTGGCGCGCTTCCCCGCCGGGACGAAAGCCGTCTTGCGTGCGAGTCTCGACGTAGATGTCACCACCGTTCGGCATCGCCTGAACCGCGTTCTGAACGAGGTTGATCAGCACTTGCCGGAGGTGCTCGATGTCGATGCGGACCTTCGGGAGGCCGGGGTCCATCGCGACGTGGAGCGACACGTTGGCGGAGTCGCACTCGGGCCGCAGAAACTGGAGGGTGAGCTGTACGGCCGAGTTGACGTAGATCGGATCGGGGTTGGTGTGGCCCGGCCGGGCATAGTCGAGGAACGACCCGACGACACGGTTTAGCCGGTCCACCTCGTCGACGATGATGCCGAGGAACTCGTCACGGTCCTCGGGGTGTTCCGGAGTTTCCGAAAGGTACTGGGCGCTCGCCTTGATCGAGCCGAGCGGGTTTCGGATTTCGTGTGCGAGGCCCGCGGCCATTTCGCCGAGCGCGGCCAGGCGGTCCTTTTCCTTCATCTGCTGGTAGAGCTGCGAGTTCTCGACGGTGACGGCGACCTGGGTGGCGAGGCCGACGAGCAGCTGCACCTCCTCCTTGGAGAAAGCGTCGCGAACCCGATCGTCTCGCACAGCGATGAAACCATAGAGGTCGTCGGTCGCGCCGCGAAGACCCAAGCAGACCGAAGATTGAAGCGCGCGCATGGTGACCGCGATATCGTGGGCCGTCTCGGCTTCGCGATCGTCACCGAGTAGTCGCCGCTCCTCGAGCTCGTACTCGGCGTTCTCGAGCACGGCGCTTCCGGTTCGGGACAATCGGTCGAGCAGGGGACGGGCGGGCGCCATCTCGACGCGCTCGGGGGGCCTCGGTCCGAAGTAGTCCCTCAGCGCGAAGTAGCGCGCGTCCGGCGACAGCAGATAGAGCGCTCCCTGCGTGAAGCGCGGGGACTCGTCGAGCCCGTCCATCAACGCGGCGCCAAGCTCGTCGACGTCGAGGATGTGGGCGACGGAGCGGCGGAGGGCGAGGATTGTGCGTTCGAGCTCGAAGCGCTCGTGGAAGAAGACCTGGGAGATCCACTGCTGCACTTGCGTTCGGACCGGATCGAAGAGGATGAGGACCACGAAGGCGGAGACGACTACGTGTAGGAAGAGCTGCTCGCCAGAGACCAGCGCCATGAGCCAGAGCATGAAGGCCAGAACGAAGGCGAGGACCGTGAGGACCCCGAGGCGGCCGGCGAGCTCGTAGAGGTCGATCAATCGGTAGTGCGTGATCGATTGAGAGAGCGCGTAGAGGAAAACGAGTATGAGGAGAGTGCCGACCGGCGGGATGTCGACTCCGGCGTACGGGAGGTACTCGATGACGGTGAACAAGCCGCCGAATCCGCCCACCAGCGCGATGTAGCGCAGCCGAGCGCCTTCGATTCGGGAGTCGGTTTCGAAGCCGCGCCTATACAAGGAGCCGAGGGCGAGGGAGAGGAACACCGTGACGTAGAGGAGCAGGCCGCCGATGACGATGGCGTGGTCGTAGTAAGGCGTGAGCATCACGCCGAGGAGCACGACCCCGGCCCAGAGCGAGGCCTGGCGAACGAAACGGGTACGATCGGTCTCGTGGGAGACGAGCACACTGAAGAAGCGGACCGCCGATAGCGGAAGCAAGACGCCGCAGATCAAGTTGAAACGCACCCAAAATGGGGTGCCACCGAGCACGCCGAGCATGAAGGTGCTCACGTACCAGAGGCCGGTGTTGGTCGCGAGGATGCCGAACAGCCAGCGGTCGCGTTGGCGATGCGTGCGCAGCAAAACGCTGGCAGCAAGCGCGAAGCACAGCAATGCAGCGATGAACGAGGTTTGTGTCCGCGCGTCCACCGGCCAAGCCTAACAGCTCCCCCGGGCCGGGTCAGTTGCTAGACTGTGGCCGGCGATGACGGTGGCGATTCTCGACGGCGCGGTTGGAACCGAGCTCATTGCCCGCGGGCTGGCGGTCGACGGGCGACACTGGAC
>JBATLA010000543.1:0-3493 GCA_049669945.1 Polyangiales bacterium
CAGCTCATGCTCGCGCTCATCGTCGCGTTCGGCGCGGCGTTCGTGCTGCTGAGCCTCGTGACGGCTCGCCTAGACGCCATGGAGGACGTCGACCCGAGTGGTGAGCCCGAGCAGACCGTTGCGGCGACGTCGGAAGCCACGGGTTCCGCCGATGCAACGGACACGGGCATGGCAACGCCGCGGCGACCCAACGATTCGGCGCGCCGCAGCTTATTCTTATTCTACCTCGGGTTGACCGCTGCCACGGTCTTGCTGCTCACCTACGTACTGCTCACGTATTTCATCGTGCGTCCGATCGATCGGTTGCGCCTCGCGTCTGAGCGCTTGGCTTCAGGTAGCCTACGTGCCGATGTCCCGGTCCAGGGGGCAGCGGAAGTCGCGCGACTGGCGGCGACCTTCAACGAGATGGCCGCACAGCTTCGGGCGGACCGGGCATCGCTCCAACAGCGGCTCGAAGAGCTCGAGCGGACGACGGCTGAGCTCACGACCGCGCAAGAGCAAGTCATCCGAAGTGCACGCCTAGCGGCGGTGGGTCGACTATCTGCAGGTGTCGCGCACGAGATCGGAAACCCGCTTGCCGCCATTCGGGGCCTTCTCGATTTGATGCAGATGGGAGATCTCGATCCGCCTGAGGAGCGCGAGTTCATCGAGCGCATTCAGCGCGAGAGCGAACGCATTCATCACACGATCCGCGACCTCCTCGATTTCTCGCGAAGCGAGGTGAGTCAGGATGGCAGGGTCGAGAGCTCCGCCGATCTCGCCGACGTCGTCTCCGACACCGTCAAGCTCATCGACCGGCAGACGCGGTTTCACGACATCGAGATCGCTCTGCGCCTGGACGAAGACCTTCCGCAGGTGCGCGGCGACCACGAGCGGCTCCGTCAGCTGCTCTTGAACCTGCTCTTCAATGCCGCCGACGCGCTCGGCGGCAACGGCCGAATCGAAGTGCGCGCGTCGAACGGCCACGGAGTCGTGCGGCTCACCGTCGAAGACGACGGGCCCGGGATCGATGAAACGATTCTCGACCAGGTTTTCGATCCGTTCGTGACGACGAAACCCACAGGGCAGGGCACCGGCCTGGGGCTCGCGGTGTGTCATACGATCGTGGGCCGGCTCGGGGGCTCGATCGAAGCAGGGAATCGGCCAGAGGGGGGGGCGGTCTTCGTGGTCACCTTGCCCGCCGCGCGCTAGACCGCTGCCTAATCCGGTTGAAACGCGTTCTCTATTGCCGCGTCCTCCGCGGTCTCGGTATCCGGCGTCACCGCTCCGGCTCCCCCGAGCGTCTCCTTGATCGCCTGCGCTTGCCGCTTCGTCGCCCCTGCTTCGATCAGTTGTGCTTCCGTCGCGGCTAGCACCCCGCTCATCGAGCCGAGGCCGCGTAGGAGCTTGCTGCGGGTCTTGGGGCCGACGCCTGGGACTCCGTCGAGCTCGCTTTGGAGGCGACGCTTTCTTCCGACTTTCTTTCGGAGTGCGTTCGATGCGCGATGCGTCTCGTCGCGGGCGAGCAGAAGCAACGACAGTGCAGAGCTCGACCGTACCGGGATTGCGTTCTTCTGACCGGGTCGAAAGACGCGATCGCCTTCCTCTTCACCGGTTGCAGTGATTCGGGGCTTTGCCACGGAAGCGATCTCGAGGTCGGTCACACCGATGTCTTCGACCGCCCGTACCGCGACGCCGAGCTGCCCCTTGCCTCCGTCCACCACGAGCAAATCGGGGAGCTCCCAGCCCTCTTCCTCGTTCTTGCCTCGCCGGAGGCGCCGCATGAGAACCTCGTACATCGCGCCGTAGTCGTCCCCGCCACCAACGCCCTTCACCCGAAAGCTCCGATAGCGCTCCTTGGCCGGCGCGCCGTCTTGCAGCGCGACGAAGACTGCGACCGTCTCCTCTCCGCCGCTGTGTGAGATGTCGATGCATTCGATGCGTCGCGGCAGAGCTCCGAGGCGTAGCTGCTTCTGGAGCGCCTCGAGCCGAGCCTCGACATCCTCGCGGGCGCGTTCCTTTTCCTGGTATGCGTGCTCCGCGTTTTCGCGTGCGAGATCGAGAAGCTTTGCTTTGGCCCCGCGCTTGGGCTCGACGATGTGGACGCGCCGCTTTCGATGCTCGCTCCACAGCTCCTCCAGCGCCTCGCTCATCTCGATCGGCACCGGCACTAGGATCTCGTCGGGCATCGACGGCCGCTCCGCGTAGTGCTGCCGGAGAAACGCACCCAGCATCTCGTCGTTCGGCACGGCGACACGACGCAGGGCAAACGTGCGCACGCCGAAAAGGCGGCCCCCGCGCATGCTCAGTGCAGCAACCTCGACTTGGTCGCCTTGCCGGTGAAACCCAATGACGTCTTGATCCGATTTTTGGACGCCGGCGACGCGTTGCTCCTCCTGCGCCTGCTCGACGGCGCGCAACTGGTCACGGTACACGGCGGCACGCTCGTACTCGAGCTCGCCTGATGCCCCCTTCATACGCGCGTCGAGGTCGCGCACCAGCTCGTCGTGGCGCCCGTCGAGAAAGCGGGCGACGTTGGCGACCTGCGACCCATAGTCGCTTTCATCTACCTCCAGAACGCATGGGCCTGGACATCGCTTGATCTGGTACTGCAGGCAGGGTCGTGAGCGAAGCCGGAACTCCGTGTCGGTGCACGTTCGCAACTGGAAATACCGGTTCACGAGCCGAAGTGTCTGCCGCGCGGCGGTGGCCGAGTGATAAGGGCCGAAGTACTGCGCGCCATCGGGCTTCGGCCGCCGCACGACCTCGAGCCGCGGCCAGGGCTTCTTCGCGTCCAAACGCAACGACAAGAACTCTTTGTCGTCGCGAAGCTTGATGTTGTACTTCGGCTGGTGCGACTTGATGAGTTGGTTTTCGAGGAGCGCGGCCTCTTTGTCGGTGTGCGTGACGAAGGTCTCGATGTCGACGAGCTCCCGCTCGAGCCGGCTCACGAACGCGCGGAGGTCACTCGAACCAGGCTGGAAGTAGCTCCGCACCCGGCTCCGCAGGCTTCGCGCCTTGCCGACATACAACACCTTGCCGTCGGCGCCGTGGAAGACGTAGACGCCCGGCGATGCTGGAAGCTTGTCGAGCTTTCGTTGTGCCGCGTCTGCAACCACGCCGGGTCTATACCACCGCTCGAATCACGCGCGCATCGGTCACGACGAGATCCACCGCCGCGTCGAACGGAAGCTCCGGGACTTCGGCGACTAGCTGGAAGTCGTATGCCAGCACGCACGTGCGCGCCCCACGAAGTGCCGGCAGCAGCTTGTCGTAGTAGCCGCCGCCGTATCCGATGCGATAGCCACGAGGATCGACGGCCAGCGCGGGAACCAAAGCAAATTCGACCTCGGAGGGTTCGATCTGGGGCGCCTCCCTACGCGGTTCCGGGACCGAGAATGCGCCGTCGACGAGCTCGTCGCCAGGCTCGACGAGGTGCAATACCAGCCCATCCTCGACAACGCGAGGCAAGACGACGCGTTTACCGGCGCTGTGCATCGCTTCGATGATCGGT
>JBATLA010000544.1:0-6696 GCA_049669945.1 Polyangiales bacterium
GCGGTGAACTTGCCCTTCACCTCTACCTTGCTGTCCTTGCCGTTCTTGAGCTCCTTGTTGCCCTTCTTGCCGAGGACGATCTCGCTGATCTCGAAGTGGACGAAAGGGTTGTTCTTGGCGTCGAGCCAGCCGTCGCCCTGAAGGTGCTCGTCGCGGAGGTCGTTGCCGGTACGAAACGACTTCACCGGGGCCTTGAACGTGCCCGTCGTGACAGTGATGTCGGCAGGGTCGACGCTCAGGGTTCCAGTCACCTTGTTGGTCGTCCCCGTCATGGTCTCGAGAGGCGCGTCCGACACGAAGGTCGCCTTGCTCTTGCTGTCGCCACCCACGGCAAAGGTGGTCGCGTCGGCGAAAGAAGTTGCCGGAACTGCCATGCAAACCGCCAACGCCAAGCTGAGTCTGGTCGCGTGCTTCATCCTCTACCCGTTCCCCTCTTCTGCTCAATTATGCCGGTTTTGGACGGGGCCTGCACCCCCGTATTCAAGCAGCGGCTACTATCGGGGCGGTTTCGCTGAAGGTCCAGTTCTCGTTGTCCCGCGCTGCGCGGCCTAGCTCCCATTCGTCCCTGAAAAGCGCGACCGGACGGTTGTCGCGGTCGAGGACGGCCATCGGCACACGGCGCGCTCTGAGGTCGTCGCAACTTGCCGCGCCTTCGACCCAGCGGGCGTACTGATACGGCAACAAGTCGAACGTGACCTTTGCGCCGTACTCGTGCTCGAGACGAAACATCAAGACGTCGAACTGCAGCCGCCCGACGACGCCGCACACCGGATCTTTCTCACGCCCCGGCTCGGAAAAGAGCTGAACCGTGCCTTCTTCGGATAGCTCTTGGATTCCTTTTTTGAGCTGCTTGCGCTTCAGCGGGTCGAGCAACTGGAGCCGGCCGAAGTGCTCGGGCGAGAAACGCGGCACCGCATCGAAAACCATCGGACCTTGAGTCGAAAGCGTGTCGCCGATTCGAAAGAGGCCGGGGTCGTAGAGACCGATGATGTCGCCTGCAAACGCTTCGAGGACGCTTTCGCGATCCTGCGCGAAGAACTGCTCGGCTCGATTGAGGCGGATGGATTTGCCTAGCCTATAGTGGTGGACGCGCATGCCGCCTTCGAACTTGCCCGAACATATGCGCGCAAACGCGATGCGATCGCGGTGGGACGGGTCCATGTTGGCCTGGACCTTGAAAACAAACGCGCTGAATCGGTCGTCGCTCGGGCTGACTGTGACATCGCCGGCTGCCTCTCGTTCGCCAGGCGGCGGACACAAGCCCTTGAACGACTGAAGGAACGGCTCGACGCCGAAGTTGGTGAGTGCGCTCCCAAAGAACACCGGCGTCAGGTCGCCCGCAAGGAAGCGCGCCTCGTCCCATTCCTCGCCGGCCCCGTCGAGCAGCTCGATCTCGTCTCGGAGGGTCTAGGCTGGCTCCTCGCCGAGCAGCGCGTTGAGCTCGGGGTCGTCGATCCCCGACACCTTCATATGGGCACGCTTGGCCTGCCCTTCCGACGAGCGCTCGAACCGCAGCACGGCCTCGTTCCGGCGGTCGTACACGCCCTGAAAGAGGTCCCCGCTGCCAATGGGCCAGGTGAACGGAACCGTGCTGACTCCGAGCACGTCCTCCACGTCGCTCATGAGCGCGAACGCGTCGCGCGCAGGGCGGTCCATTTTGTTGATGAACGTGACGACGGGGGTGTTGCGTATTCGGCAAACGTGAAAGAGCTTGCGCGTCTGTGGCTCGACGCCGCGAGCGGCGTCCAAGATCATGATCGCGCAGTCGGCCGCCATCAGCGTGCGGTAGGTGTCCTCGCTGAAGTCGTTGTGGCCGGGCGTATCGAGCAGGTTCCAACGAATGTCGTCGTACTCGAACTGTAGGACCGAGCTGGTCACGGAAATGCCGCGTTGCTTTTCGAGCGCCATCCAATCGCTGACGGCGGAGCGCTTCGCCTTGCGCGATTTGACCGCACCGGCCGCATGAATCGCGCCTCCGTAGAGCAAGAGCTTCTCGGTCAACGTCGTTTTACCGGCGTCCGGATGCGAAATGATCGCGAAGGTGCGTCGCCGCTCGTATTCGTTCTGACCCATGCCCGCGCCGCAAGATAGTCACTGTCGACGGTTGCGCCAGCCTGCGAACGTGCTGTGATGCCCGCTGGTAGTGCCGGGCCTGTTTAAAGAGATCGAGCCCTTCGATTCAGGGCGCCTGCAGGTCGATGACCTGCACTCGGTCTACTATGAGCAATGCGGGAATCCAGGCGGAAAGCCGGCGATTTTCGTGCACGGCGGACCGGGCGGCGGAGCAAACCCCATCCATCGGCGTTTCTGGGACCCGACGGTCTATCGGATCGTCCTGTTCGACCAGCGCGGCTGCGGGCGGAGCTCGCCGCACGCAGAGCTCCGCAACAACACGACCTGGGACTTGGTCGAGGACATGGAGCGAATCCGCGAGCACCTCGACATCGAGCGATGGCAGTTGTTCGGCGGTTCGTGGGGGAGCACGCTTTCCTTGGTATACGCTGAGCAGTATCCCCATCGCGTCACCGAGATGATCCTACGCGGGATTTTCCTGCTGAGGCGACGCGAAATCGAGTGGTACTACCAAGAGGGTGCGAGTCGGATCTTTCCGGAAGCCTGGGCGAAGTACCTGGAACCGATTCCCGAAGAAGAGCGCGACGATTTGGTGGGCGCCTACTACCGCCGTCTCACAAGCGTGAACCGTGAGGAGCGCATCGCGGCCGCGCGCGCCTGGAGCATGTGGGAGGGCAGCACGAGCCGACTCGTCCCCGACCCCGAGCTGATCGAGCGGACCGGTGACGCTGCCTTCGCCGAGGCCTTCGCGCGCATCGAGTGTCACTACTTCATCAACGGCGGCTTCTTCCAAGACGAGGACCACCTGCTCGCCAACATCGAGCGCATCGCCCACATCCCGGCGGTCATCGTCCAAGGCCGCTACGACATCGTGTGCCCCGCCGAAAGCGCATACCAATTGCACAAAGCGTGGCCAAAGAGCGAGCTGACCGTCGCAGCCAAATCGGGGCACTCGGCACTGGAGCCGGAGATCACCGAGCACCTGGTAGCGGCAACGCAGAAGTTCTCCCGGTAGCTAGCGGGAGAATTTGCGGTACTTGATTCTGTGGGGGACGTCGGCGTCGGTGCCTAGGCGGGCTTTTCTGTCGGCGGCGTAGTCGGCGTAGGAGCCTTCGTGCCAGACGACTTGGCTGTCGCCCTCGAAGGCGAGGATGTGCGTGCAAATGCGGTCGAGGTACCAGCGATCATGGCTGATGATCATCGCGCAACCGGGGAAGCCGAGAATGGCTTCTTCGAGGGAGCGGAGTGTCTCGACATCGATGTCATTGGTGGGCTCGTCGAGCAGGAGCACGTTGCCACCGCTCTTGAGGAGCTTGGCGAGGTGCACACGGTTCCGCTCGCCGCCCGAGAGGTTCTTGACGGGCTTCTGTTGATCGCTACCGCGGAAGTTGAACCAGCCCACGTACGCCCGTGACTTGACGGTGCCCCCGCCGACGTCGATCTCGTCGGCGCCCCCCGTGATCTCCTTGAACACGTTGTTGGCGTCGTCGAGCGCGTCACGGCTCTGGTCTACGTACGACAGGGTGACCGTGTCGCCGACCTTGATCGTCCCGGCGTCCGGTTCTTCTTCGCCCACGAGCATCCGGAACAGCGTCGTCTTGCCCGCACCGTTCGGACCGACGATGCCGACGATTGCGCCCCGCGGCACGCGGAAGCTCAAGTCCTCGAAGAGGAGCTTGTCGCCGTAGGCCTTGGTGACGCCCTCCACCTCGAACACCTGAGTGCCGAGTCGCGGGCCGGGCGGAATCCGGATCTCGTTTGGGTCGCTCCGGGCCTTGGCAGCATCCGCCACCAGACTATCGAACGCGGTGATGCGCGCCTTGCTCTTGGCCTGCCGAGCCTTGGGCGAAGAACGCACCCACTCGAGCTCTCGCGCAATCTTGCGCTTGCGGGCGCTGTCTTTCTTCCCCTCGAGCGCGAGTCGCTCCTCTTTGGCCTCGAGCCACTGCGAGTAGTTGCCCTGGAACGGATGGGCCTCGCCGCGATCGAGCTCGAGGATCCAGTCGACGATCTCGTCGAGGAAGTACCGATCATGGGTGACGAGAATCACGCACCCCGGATACTTCTGGAGATACCCCTGAAGCCAGGCGACCGACTCAGCATCGAGATGGTTCGTTGGCTCGTCGAGCAACAAGAGGTCGGGCTTTTCGAGGAGCAAGCGGCAGAGCGCGACGCGGCGCTTCTCGCCACCCGATAGCAACTTCGGGTCGGCGTCCGCCGGGGGCAACCGAAGCGCGTCCATCGCGATCTCGAGTGTGCTTTCGAGGTTCCACCCGTCGACCGCGTCGATCTTGTCTTGAAGCGCGCCCTGTCTCTCGAGAAGCTTCATCATCTCCTCGTCGGTCATCGGCTCGCCGAGCTTCATGCTGAGCTCGTTGAACTCGTCGAGGACCAAGCGCACGGGCGCCACGCCGGCCTCGACGGCTTCGAGCACCGTCTTCGCGTCTCCGAGGTCCGGCTCCTGTGGCAAGTAGCCGACCTTTGCGCCGGCGCGCAGCCAGGCCTCGCCGGTGAAGTTCTCATCCTCCCCCGCCATCATGCGGAGCAGCGACGACTTGCCGGTGCCGTTAACGCCGATGACCCCTATCTTGGCGTCCGGAAAGAACGACAGATAGAGGTCTTCGATGATCTTCTTGTCCGGGGGATGGACCTTGGTCACCCCCTTCATCGTGAAGATGAATTCCGCCATGTATTACTGAGCCCAGCGCCTCCTGGTCAGCCACATAGCAACGATACCGAGCGCAATCCAACCGAGGGAGGCCGTCCGGCCCGCGCTCACCGAGCAACCTTCCGGCGTCGGTCCTTTGCCCTCAGTCTCGGGCTCCCCGGGATTGCTCTTCGGCGCGATGTCGACCGTCCCAGCTTCGAGGTCGAGCTCCGGGATGTCGGTACGAATCAACCCCGGCAACTGGTTGGTCAAGGTCTTGGTCGCTCCACCTTTCAGGGCGGTGTTGCCAGCGGCAAACGGTCGCGGCGTCGGTCCGCCTGGGGGGCCACCCCACATCCCACGCACAGGATTGTCGCATTCGAGCTTGCCTTCCCAGCGATTCAAGATGACGTACCGCCCTTGGAAGTTGTTGATGCTGGACCCTTGCGCGCGTCGCTCTTGCAGCTGCCCGCTTTGGTCCGGCATTCCGCGGCCGCCAACGATCGGACCAGCGGCGCGGAACACCAGGTCCTCGCCGAGGCCGTTCTTGTCGTAGCGGTAGTGCAAGCGCGTCAGCACGAAGCCGCTCGGCCGCCAGCGGGGCGGTGGGCGACGCTGCGGGACGACTCCCGGAATGTCTGAATACGGATCATCTTCGGTTGGAACCAAGACATCCGCGCCGAGCGTCGCGAGCTCATCGGGTCGAAGCGGCGGCTCCGGGCACGGGTCGCAGCTCGTCGCGTCCCAGGAATACTCGGTCACCACGGCGCCCGGGTTCTTCTCGATGGTTCGCTCGAACAGCGCGTCATAGAACGAGCCGAAAGTATTGCGAACGCTTTGCTCGACCACGATGTTCGTCGGAATCGAAGCGTTTTTGTAGTTCGCGACCTCGTAGCGCTGCTGCTTTCCGAGCAAGTGCACGATCAGGTCCTGCTTGCCGGAGCTATTGAGGAGACCGAGCCGCACCGGCAACGTGAAGGTCGGCGCATCGTAGTGAAAGCGGAGCGGAGAAAGCACCGCGCTGCCATTCTTGAACTTCACCTTCTTGGCGTCGACTTTGGCGACGAAGAACTTGGTGTCCTGCTCGACGTACGGTCGAAGCACCTTCTCGGCACCCTTTGGAATGTTGTACTCGTTCTTGCGGAGCCACTTGTCGAGGCCACCCGAGTCGTTGGCGCTCAAGATGACGATGTCGTACTCGGCCACCTTGAACTGCGCCTCGATCGTGACGCCGAGATCCTCTTCGGCATCCGCCACCGCTGACTTCCGCATGGCTACACGCGGCGCATTGCCAGCAGCCATCTCGTACACGACCATCTGTCGGCAGGGGTCCTGCTCCCAGTACTCGACCAGACGCGGCGCGGCGAGCTTGTCGACGCGCGCGAAGATCTCGGGCGGCAGGGTCTTCACGTTGTCCTCCTGCAGCACCACCGGCACCGGCACGATCATCGCGAAGTCTTCGGGAGGCCCCTGGTAGTTGTTCTGCATCGACAGCACGGTTCGCGTGCCGTCGCGCATCATGACGACCATCGTCGCGTTGTTGTAGAGCGACGCATCGGCCCCGCTCACGTAGAACCCGCAAAACGCGCGCGAAGTCGTGGGCTGAGCCACGACCGCACAAAGACAAAGACCCAAAAAAGCGATTGCTTGCTTCATCAAAATACTCCTCGGTTGCCTTGTAGACGCCCGAGGCCGCGTTTTGGATCTATTTTCGAAAAAGCCGCGAAATTACGGGCTGATCGCGAAGAGCTCGATGTCGAACACCACCATGGTCTGCGGGCGCCCGGGCCGTCCGCGATAGGCGAGCTCGGGCGGCACCCAAAGCCGGCGCTTCTCGCCGACCTTCATGAGCAGGATACCCTCTTGCCAGCCTGGAATCGCGCGGGCGATCGCCGAGCTCTTGGGGACGCCACCGCGCGTCGCCGTGAACACTTTACCGTCCGGCGTCCAGCCGCTGTATTCGAGCGAGACGAGGC
>JBATLA010000545.1:0-6275 GCA_049669945.1 Polyangiales bacterium
CCTCTGCGGCGACCAGGGCGGCAGCCCGGACTCGATCGCGGTGTGCGAGAAGCTGGGCCTCGATTTCGTCTGCGCGCCGCTTTCGCAGCTTCCGGGCGCCCGACTCGCCGCCGCGCAGGCTCGAATCCGCTGAAATTGCTGTTGCTACCGCGCGTTCCCCATGTTGGAATGTATCTTACTAGAAGATTGCGGTATAACTGTATGTCGATGGGCACGAGTGGGTTTGACGACGGAGGCGCGAACAAGCCTCATTCCGAGGTGTCTCGAGCGGCCCCCGGACTGATCGGCCAAACGATCGATGAGCGCTACCGCGTCGACGCGTTGCTCGGCGAGGGCGGCATGGGGCTGGTCTATCGCGTGATGCATACGCGGCTCAACAAGCCGCTTGCGATCAAGGTATTGCGCCTCGAGAACACGCGCGACGAGGAGGTGCTCGCGCGCTTCCGCAGGGAAGCGGAGAGCGCGTCGGCAATTGGCAACCAACACATCGTCGACATCAACGACTTCGGCGTTCTCCGTGACGGCTCGACCTACTTCGTGATGGAGTGCCTCGAGGGGATGGACTTGATCGAGGCGATGGACCTCGCGGAGCGGATGCCCGAGGACCGTGCGCTTCGCATCGCCACACAGATTTGCAAGGCGCTCGGCGCGGCCCACGACGCGGGCATCGTCCACCGGGACCTCAAGCCAGAGAACGTGTTTCTCACCAAGCGTGACGAAACGCCTGACTTCGTGAAGGTTCTCGACTTCGGCATTGCCAAGGTTGCGAATCGGCCGACCCGTCTCACACGCAAAGGCGAAGTCCTCGGAACTCCGCACTACATGTCGCCGGAGCAGTGCGAAGGCGAGGACGTCGATCACCGCACGGACATCTATGCGCTCGGCGTTCTCCTCTATGAGATGCTGACCGGGCACGTGCCGCACGATGCCGACACCATGATGGGCATCCTCACCAAGCACCTCTACGAGGATCCGATCCCGCCGAAAATCCGGGTGCCGCAGGTCTCGCAGGAGCTCGAGGAGCTCATCATGCGCTGCCTCGAGAAGCACCCGGCCCAGCGCTATCAGACGATGCGCGAGATCGAGTTGGACCTCGCGCGCATTCAAAGCGGCCAGCGGCCAGTCGGGACCGACACCGTCACGCTCACGCCCACACGAGCGCCAGCGCCACAGCCGCCTCGGGTCGGCGCCTTGTATCTAGGCGGCCTCGCAGCAGCTTTGCTCCTGCTCGCCGGCAGCCTTGCTATCACTGCCTTCAAGGACCGCTCCCAAGCCCCTGAGCCCGCCAGCCTGACCGCGGCAGCAGAAGTGCCCGAGGACCCCGCCGAAGCAGAGGTGCCGGAAAGGGAGGTTTCATCCACGGTGCGCGACGCCGAGGCCGCAAGCGCGCCACCGCGTCGCAAACCTGCTCGACGCAAGCAGACGGCCCGGAGCAAGCCTCCGCCTCGGGGCACTTCGACGATCCTCGATCCCTGGAATTAGGGCTCTTCGCTGCCAGTTGCTCCCTCCGGGGTGAACGGCTAGGGTGGCGCTCCATGGGGTCGCGATTCGGCCCGCAGAGCGCCGGGTTCGGCATCGCTCTGGGGTTCTTTCTTATGTCCGGGATGCTCTCGACGGGATGCATCAACAAGTCGGGTGATCCGCTGATTCCGGGACTCATGTCGTTTCCCATCGCGATCGCGCTCTCGCCCGACGAGAATGCCGACGGCAATCCGAAGTACCTCTATGTAACGAGCTCGAACTTCGCCCTCCAGTACAACTCTGGAAACGTCCAGGCCTATGATCTCGAGAAGCTCGTCGACGGAATCCTGACCGGTTGCGTCCGCACCTGGGTCAGTACCGACCCAGACTGCACCGGCGACTGCTCGTGCGATCCGCTCACCGAAATCAATTGTGTCCCGACGCAGCCCGGCATTTTGAACAGCTGTCTGGCAGACGATTCCGAGGAAGACCCGAACGGTCCCGAGTGCGAATGCGTGCCCGACCCCTCGAACGAGGCTACCTGCACCGCCATCCCCCCGGATCGTTGCTCAGTGGTTCCAGCGGGCCTTGTCGTTCGGCAAACGGACCAGGCGGCGATCAAGCTCGTACCCGTCGAGGGACTGCTGACCGGCGAGGTCAAGATCGGCTCGTTTTCGGACGGCCTTGGCGTGTCGACCAGCGGGCGGCGCCTGTACCTCCCGGTTCGAAGCGACGCCAACATCACCTGGATCGACGTCGACGAGCAGGGCCAGCTGTTTTGCGGCCAGGAAGTCGGCGTGAGCGAGGTGTGCCAGGGCAAGTATCGCGATGGGGCCGGCGTGAAGGCGAACCCCGACAGCGACGTGGACTTTCCCCCAGACCCGGTCGATGTCTACGTTGGCGACTTGGCCGCGGACTTCGCGCCACCGGGCGAGGAGGACGACCCGCTGTACAACGGCGACTACATCTTGGTGGCGCACCGGGAGGGGACCGCCAGCCTGCTAATCGACCAGGTGCCCCCACCGGGGGACGACTCCGGCACGGAAAAGCGACCTCGACTCGCCGCGGGCATCGACGAGCTCGCGCCCGAACAGGTGACCATCACCTACGAGCCGGGCGCCAAGCGCGCCTGGATACCGAGCGCGCTCACGAACAACGTAGTCCGCGTCGGCGTGGGCATCGACGGGGACCCGACCCAGAGCTACCTCTTCGACGCGGGTACGCTCTTCGTCACAGGCCTCGACCGCGGGACGAGCAACCGGGACATCGTGTTCGACCCGCGTCCCGACAAGAACCTCGCGTATATCGTGTCCCGATCGCCAGAGGCGCTACTCGTGGCCCGAAGCGAATCGGCCGGGAGCAACCTCAACATGCTCGCGCAAATCACGACCTGCCGCGATCCGTCGCGCGTTCAGATCGCAGAGATCCCAGCGCGGGGCGGCACAGCGCTTCTCGCGTTCGTGAGCTGCTTCCTTTCCCGCAACGTGAACGTGATCGACACCGATCAGTTGCAGGGAATCACGACCTTGACCAACATCAGCGGCGCATTCGAGTTCGTCATCGATGGACCGAGGCTCCTGATGTACACGGCGGACTTCAGCACCTCCGTGCTGCGCGTGGCCGACCTTCGGCCCTTGGTCGCGTGCCTCGAAGGAGGGGCCAACGCCCCACAGGAGTGCTCTCCCCAGCTTCTCGGGCTGGTCGGATTCCCACAGCCCGTTTCGAGGGTTCCGCGATGACCCGGTGGTCCACTTTCCTGGCCTGCGCGCTGCTGCTCGCGTCATGCCGCAACAGCGCCGCCAACGTCGTACTGGCCTCTCTCGATCGATCCGAGAAGATCGACCTGCTTTGCGCGGAGATCGAACAGGTCACGGGCAACAGCTACAGGCTCTACCGGACGCTCCCGCTCGATCTGTGTGACGATGACACGACCGTCGAGGCCACGGCGCCCAACGCCTCGGCGCAGTTCCTCGGCGCGGTGACCCAAACCGAGAGCGGGACGGTCGCCGTGGTGAACTTCTCGAATGGCGCGATCTTCGACACGAGCGTCACCGTGCCAGGCGTGACCGCGCTTCGCGTGGGCGAGCAGCCCACGGCGATTCAGCTCTCACCGGTCGACCCACGTTACACCTACGTGAGCAGCTTCAGCCCAAAGTCGGTGCAGGCGATTTCGACGAGAGAGGTGATCACCGGGTCACCCGTCGCACTCGACGATCAAGGTAGGCCGGATCCAGATGAGCCGGCGTTGGCGCGACAGGAGCTCCGCTTCGACGCTGGCCTGTCCGACCTGGTGCTCCACGAAAAGGCGATCTCGACCACGACAGTCGACCCAGAGACCGACGAAGTGACCGAGGTGACGACCGACGTCGTATATCGCTATCTCTACGCCGCGATTCCCCAGCTCGGCCAGCTCGTTCAGATCCAGGTGTCGGTCGACAACACGACCGGCGAACAGACTTTCGAATCCGTCACCGAGCTTCAGCTCGAAACGTATAGCTGCAGCACCGTGACGCCAGTCCCTCCACCGGTGTCCAGCGACACCGACTACCACCGGATTTGTCCGGAGGACTTCGATGACCGGGGGGAGGGCCGATTCATCAAAGACGTCACGACCACGTTGCCGTGCGCGGATGGCCCCGGCACGGGCCCCATGCCGGTCGCCCTCGCTATCGACCCTGGCGATCCCAACAACGAAGTGGACGACATCTTGTTGGTCGCCGACGCGAATCAGCCGGTGATTCACAGATTTGGCGTCTGGCAGAACGGAGCCACGCCGCTCGAGCCTGTCGTGTCACTCACCCCGACGAACACCGTAGTGTCCACGCCCTACGTCCCCGCCTCCTCGAACCAGGACGACCGTGCCGCGACACAGCGTTATCTCTACGCGGTGAGCGCCAACGACAGCAGTGTCTTGGCGATCGACTATACGGACTCGTCCGACACGTTCGGCGCAGTGCTCCCAGTCGTCGCCGGCATCAGCTCACGCGCCAACGAGGAGAATGTCGAGTCTCGCAATCGCGTGCGTTCGGCGTTCTCGAACGCCCGCTCGCTTGAAGTCGTCACGCCGTTCTACGAGCTCGAGCGAACCGCCGGCGGAGGCCTGCAGGTCGCCCAAGGGGATCCGGAGACCGACATCTGCGACCCGAACGACCCCGACGCATTCGCCTTGGCGCAGAACGAACGTAATATGCGTGGCGTCTTTCTCGCGATCAGCCTCTCGAATGGCAGCATATTCTTCCTGGACGTCTACGACTTGAACGCACCGTGTCGTGGGGGCGAAGGCAACACCTCGTGCACCTTGGCCGAGACCAGCCAGGACCGCTTCGCCAGCATCCGAAGACACCGGCGCCGGTTTGATTTCACGCCCACAACATACATCGCGATCGACGGCTCACCCTCCCTCCAGTTCAACGCTACGCCAGGCGTGCTGGACCCACTCACGGGAGAAGCCCAAAACTCGGGTGGCCCGGGCCTCTCTTTGATCGATTGCCCGTCGTCGCACTTTGGGGTTTTCGGAGCCTCGGCTCCCGGAAGCGGCGCCGGCACCGCACCCGACGGCCTGATCTGCGCATCATCGCAGGCGTGGAGCAGCTTCTCGCAGCGATGGAACGCGGAATGGCAGGCATTGATCCCGAGCTCCGAAGGCGGCCTCGGCTTGTTCTCCGATGAGTCGTTTCAAGGAGAGCCAGGGAGCTGGTTCCTCGCCGGCGACGTGCCGTTTTGCCAGGTCGGCGTGATCGGCAAGCAGGACGGAACGCCCTCCGGGAGCGGCTTGAGCGTCGACGAGCTCCAAGCCTACGTGGGAGACCGCTTGGTCATCACGGGTGAGCTTCCCACGAGCACCCAAGACGACGAAGCGTGCGTCCAGAGGTTCACCGACCTCCTCGAAGACATCGACGACTTCCAGGTTTGGTTCCCAATCGTCAACGCGTTCGAAGACCAGCTAGAGATCGGCCCGTCTCCGGATCCCGGGCGCTACACGCTCGATGAGGTGAGGCGCTGTTTCAACCAGTTCACCGCGTACCAAATCCACACGCAAGACGTCTACACAGTCACGGGCACCTCATCCGCCTTCATCCATCGCATCGTCCCCGATCCGGCCAAAGACGGCCTTTGCGTCTTCGACCAGAGTCGACCCGTCGATCTGCCAACCGATGCCGACGATACGTTCGATGTAGACACGTACCTCACCGCGCGCGCCTTCGGGGGCACAGAGTTCATCAACCCGCTGGTCAGCTTCGAGATCACCGACTTCCCTCCGAACGTGACGCCCACCGACTCGACGATCGCCCTGCTCACCTTTTCGATCTTGAATCAGTTCTCGGTCCAGACGCTCGACACGGGCGGCTCCGGTCAATCGCTGCCCGCGTCCATGCTGTTCTCGCCGGACCAGGAGCAAGTTTACTTCGTCGACTTCGAAGCTGGCGTTCAGCGCATCGTTTTTTCTCCGCTTTCCATCGTGCAAACTTTTGAGTAGACCGAATTCATGGGTGTACGGGGAACCTCGCGCAAGAAGGACCACACCCCGGTCATGCGCCAGTTCCTCGGGGCCAAGGCGCAGCACCCAGATGCGATCGTCTTCTTTCGGCTCGGCGATTTCTACGAGATGTTCTACGAGGACGCCGTCCGTGCTGCCGGCATCCTCGACATCGCGCTGACATCGCGAGGCACTGGCCCGGACGGCAACAAGATCCCGATGGCAGGCGTTCCCCACCACGCCGCGGCGGGGTACCTCGCAATGCTCCTGCGAGCGGGCGAGAAGGTCGCGATCTGCGAGCAGATGGGCGACCCGTCGAGCGCGCGCGGCGTCGTAC
>JBATLA010000546.1:0-2756 GCA_049669945.1 Polyangiales bacterium
CTGCATCCCAACGGGTTCGTTCAATCCCTGTGGTCCAATCGTCGAGTTGCCAATCAGTTACGACTGCGCCCCGGCGGGCCTTTGCGATTCGATCGGCAAGTCCACGCAGTGTGCCGCGAATGGATTCTGCGTTAGCAGCGCTCTGTTCTTGGACCTCCAGCCGACCGTCGAGACATTCACCGCGGGTGACGGCGTCACGCCCGGTCAAACCGAGGCGCTCTTCGGTTGGTACGACAACCCGGCGGATGCGACCCAGTTCATCGGAACGCCTCCACTCGACGGGGATGGCACCTACAACGTTCAGCAGCCTGTCTACACCGGCGTCTCGGGACCAATCGGCTTCGCGGTGAACGCAGGTGGCTTGGCGATCCAACTCGACTGCGTCCAAGGCTTCGTCGACGAGAACCCGGTACCGCCGCTGCCCCAAGACGCCAGCCCGAGCCCCGACGCGTTCCTTCACAGCTTCCCAGTGCAGGTCCCGTAGCTGCGACAGCGGCAGCGCCAGCGACAGCGACAGCGACCAGCGACAGCGACAGCGTTCAGCGCCAGCGACAGCGTTCAGCGCCAGCGACAGCGTTCAGCGCCAGCGCCCGTGCTGACTACTGACTCTTCTTGTTCACCACGAACCGAAGATTCTTGAACTCGGTCTGTCCAAGCGTGTAGATCACTTCGCTCAGCGTTCGGTATGGCGTGCGCTTGTCGGCGATGATCTGCACATCGCCGACGAAGGGCTGATTGGCGAACTTGGCTGCGGTGCGCTTCTTGCGGTCGCGGATTTCGCTGAGGGTCTTGTAAAGCGGCGTGATCAAGAAGCCGCTGCTCCCGCCTTGCTTGAGGCTCGGGTCGACGATGCCGTTGCGGAGCTCGAGGACGGGCTTGCCGTCGACGACGATGCCGCTTCGCGAGATCTGCACGCCAATCGCCTCGGCCACCTCGACCTTGGAGGTGGAGTAGGGGATGCGGAGCTCGCTGCTCTCTTGGACCGCAGCCGCGGACGAGGTCGCAAAGATTGCCATCATGTAGACGAGCAGAATCGTCAGCATGTCCATCATCGGATAGATGTTCAGGCCGAAGTGCTCGGGCTCGGGGCGCCGACGCAGCTTCGCGCGGACGACCCGATTGACGTGCGACATCGACACGGGCTGTTCCTCGACTGGAGGCGCGATCGAGTCCCGGGGTGGCCTGCTGCTCTCGTTTGCCATTATCGAATCCCCGCAGAGAGCAGGACGTCCGGGAACAGTTGGTCCTCCTCGTCGCCTCGAACCGCGTCCATGGCAGAGATCAGATCCTCGTAGGGCACTTCGGGATCGGCGCTCAAGGTGACACGCGTCTCGTCCTCGAACTGCTCTTTGACCCGCCGCACGCAGTTGGTGAGGCCCGTCCAATCGTGCTCGCCGTTCATGCCGGCCGGTACCGTGATCACCTTGCCTGGCGCAGTCGTGGTGCAACCGCGCGCAAGCTTCCCGCCCGAACCGGAGACGATGACGCCTGCACGCGTAACCGTGACGTTCAAGTTCAGCGCTTCGGTTTCGGCCGCCCGCTTGCCGATGCCGCCTCTTCGATATTCTGGGAGAGCCGCCTCGACCTGCGAGAAGAACGCCACCGTGGTCAGGGTCATCAGAAGGAACATGATGATGTTCACGACGATGTCCAAGAACGGGACGATATTCAGCTCGTCGCTCAGTTCCGACGGATCGGGGTCAGGAACGTTCGTCCGCTTGCGGACGTAGGCGCGTTGGCGTGGTGTCAGCCGTGCGGGCATGGCCGGAGCCGATCAACCGCCTTGCCGGCGCAGCGTGAGGAGGTTCTCGAGCTGCATCGTGACCTTTTCCATCTCGTGCTTGTGGCGCTTCGTGAGGCCGTGAAGCACGAGGTGGGCGACCATGAAGATCACCGCGATCAGAAGGCCGAGGAAGGTGTTCCACATCGCCTCGGCGATACCTGCGGAGAGCAGGGCCGTCTTCTGCGACGGGTCGTCGATGGTGCCGACAGCCTTGAAGGCGCGGATGAGACCGCTGATCGTGCCGAGCAGACCGATGAGCGTCGCGATGTTCGCGAGCGTCCACAGCGAGCCGGTTCGCTTCTCGAGCGCGGGAATGACTTCGCTCATCTTCTCTTCCATCGAAGCGATGACGGCTTCCTCGCCGCGGTTCACTTGCGTGAGGCCCGACTTCACGACCTCCAGCAGCGGCACGGCCTTCGCCTCGCACTGTCGGATCGCGCGGTCGATGTTGCCCGCCTGAACCAGCTTGCGAATCCGGTTCATGAACTCGGTGGCATCCACGCTGTAGTTCATGCGGATGTACCAGGCGCGGTCGATGATGACCCCGACCCCAAAAGCCAAGACAAACAGGTTAATGAACGAAAACGGAGCACCTTCGCGCAGTGCCTCCCAGATTTCATGCATGCTAGCGGCTCCCTCCGGATCGCCGGCGCTACCGGCGAAATTCCCCTGTTTTTCGCTCCCTCTCAGCCCCGCCGAAAACCGGACCCAGTGTCCTGGAATCCATTGAAATCATTAGGACTGTGGGGACGACCCCTTGAACGAGGGGCAAGCTACCGCACGCCCCGCAAAGTTGTCAACGCGACTACCGCTTTTTCAGGCTGGGGACCCAAGCTCCGGGCCTCCCCGGTTTCCAAGGAGCATCGGACGGGCACGATATTGACTTGCTGGATCCAACCGTTATCATCCAGAGATAGTAAGCAAACGCTGGAATTGCTTACTGTTCTGGGGGGAACAGCGGGTTTTAGTCAGA
>JBATLA010000547.1:0-2931 GCA_049669945.1 Polyangiales bacterium
CACTAAATCTATCCTTGTAGGCACGTCGAAAGGGGGGGGGTCGCGAAGCTAGCGCCCCGCTCTATCCAGTGTCAACGCGGAACAGCTTCCACCGCCAGCGCGACACGCGCTTCTGTGAGGTACGACACAACCCGACATCTACGCCACTTGATCGGCGGACGATGGCGGCCTGGAATGCCGGCCACCCTGCCAGAGCTCATTCGTGTCGGCGCCCTCGCTGACGAAGGAGTCCCAGAGGTACATCGCGGCATACGCCCGCCACGGTCTCCACGATTCCGCGCGACTCTCGAGCTCGAGCGCAGAGATGGGTGTGCCGTTGTGGGACAGTGCCTTACGCAGCCAGGGGTTGCTTAGCGGGAACGCGTCCGGCTCACGATAGACGCGCATCGCGATGTACTGCGCCGTCGTCGCACTGAGATCGGCGATGGACCGCAGGCCTTCGATCGCCGCATCCAAGGAAGGCGTGCCGTCGAGCCGAATCACGCCCTCGTGAACCGCCTTGGCAAGCGCTTGAATCGAGCGGCTGCGCCGCTTCGGAACACCCACCGCTTCGAGCTTGGCGTTGCTGAGCGCGTAAGGCGATGGGAACACGTGCGTGAGCGAGGGCTGCGAGGTTTCGATGCGCTTTCCGTGCTTTTCGACGATGCGGTCCATGAGGTCCGAGGCCTCCTCGGGTCCCATGTGCTGATTGAGCAGCATCATCACCGCGGTCTCGAAGTGATCGACCGCGCCGGGCACTCGGAGCCCCGGCGTCGCCTCGATGCAACGCCGGAGGTCAGAATCCTGCTGTAGCTCGTCGGCGATCGCGCCCGTTCGCGCATCGACGTCGAACAGGCGGCGAACGGCCGACACTACATCGAGCAGATGCGGTCCGAGCGAGCTGCTGACCCGAACGCGAAGCGCGCTGTGCTGGGGCTCGAATGCCACACAAACCTCGCCCGCGGCCTGGCCGAAGCTCGCTGTCCTGTAATAACGATCCTCGACGATCTGCTCGACCCCGGACGCGGTCCAAGGCTCGAGGAACTGCAGCATCCGAAGCCAGGGGAACGGCGCTTCCACACGGACGGCGAGCTCCAACCCCTCGGCCGCCGCCCCGGGGCGCTTTCGAAGCGCGGTTGGTGGGCAACCATACACTTCATTCATCACAGCGTTGAAGCGGCGCACGCTTCCAAAGCCCGCGGCCTTCGCGATGTGTGCCATCGAGAGGTTGGTGCTCTCGATCAGCCGCCGCGCAAACCGCGCGCGGCGAGTCCGCGCGACTTGTACGGGCGAGCTGCCGAGGTGCTTGTGAAACAAACGCCGAAGCTGCCGCGAACCGATGCCGAGGCGCTCGCACAAGGCGTCGATGTTGGCGTGGTCGAGAAGGCCATCTTCGATGAGGCGAAGCGCGCGGGCAACCGTCGTCGGCGCCCCATTCGACGAGGGAATTTCCGCTACGACGTCCGGCGGACGCGCATCGGGAGTTACGGGCATAACGGCCATCCTAGACCGTTTTCGACAATAGCGTTAGCACTTTTCGGACCTCCCCCTCGAAATGTGTCCACTCGATGTCCAGCCGAACACACGCGATGCGGATTTATTCCACCTCGTGATCATCACTTTGCCGCGCGCGCGAGTTCGATCGACTGTGCACAAGCGCGACTCTCGCTGTGTGAGACGTCTCACTTTTGATGGGGTCACGCGCAGTCTGAGGCGCACAACTTTGTGCGGAAAAAGACGGACGATCCGCGGTGCGCTCCACGCGCCCCTACGTGTGCGCAGGGGTAAGGCACTCGGAACCCTCTGACTACGCCGGAATACGTAGGAGCGCGCACGACGCCAAAGCCGGTACTTTGGTAACGCGTGTCACAAGTCCGCGCTTTTTTCCCGCACCCTATTGATCTTCGGAATTGTGCCGTTGTACCTCGTGGGCCTTCCTGAGTGGGAAGGCGAGTGAGGCACGAGTACGCAGCACGCGCAGCCCGTAACGCGATTGGTCGTCCGTATGCATGTGCGGGGGCCGGCGCATGTAGATACGAAACAAGGAGTTAAGGATGGATATACGATTTGGACGATTGATCGTCTTGGCCTGTATGGGCCTCGCGGTCGCCTGTACCAGCGGTACAGATGGCGGCTCGACGGGGAACAGCGAGCTCAACCTCACGGTCGTGAATCCAGGCGGCACCTCGGGTGAGCTTGGGTTCGACATTGATCGAGTGGATTACCGCATCACCTGTGCGGGCAACCCACCCGGCAGCTACCCCATTCCCGCCGGCGACACGAGCGGCACCGACTACAACTACGACGACTCGGTGGACATCTCCGGTGCGTTCGAAGTTGTCGACACCCGCACGCCCCCCGTGTGGCAGGCCGTCATGGACCTTCCTCCCGGCGACTGCACGATCACGCTCTCGGTTTACGAGGACGACGAGATCGTCTGTGTCGGCTCGCAGACCCTCGCAATCAACGAGGACGCAACGACCAAGTACGACATCGTGCTCGTCTGCTCCTTGAGCGTCGACACGCCGGACGGCATGGCTGACGTGGACGGAACCTTCGAGTTCATCACCGGCAACCTCTGCCCGAAGCTCTACGTGCTCAACGCGATTCCGAGCACCGCAACGGACCCTGGCACCGGCGTCGCCTCGACCGAGATTCAGTACCGCGCCAAAGACCCGGACAACACCTGTGGCAACAACTGCGATCCGCAGAGCTGCACCACGGACAATCCCCCGGTCTGCACGCCGTACCCCTCGAACATCAACGACCCGGCTTGTAACCCGGCCGCGGGTGGCGATCCCAACAGCGCCGACTGCCAGGCTGGCGTCTACGCTGGTCTCGTTTGCACGATTGTGGCGGTCCCGTCCGCTTCGGGTAGCCCCGGCGGCACGTTCATCAGCCCGCAGGATGGCACGACTCCGGTCGGCCCGATCCTTCCGGTCAACCTGAACC
>JBATLA010000548.1:0-5834 GCA_049669945.1 Polyangiales bacterium
GCCCCAACGTGCCCGCTTCGTCCGTGGGTGACGGCGCGCTCGGGGTCGAGCCGTTTGGCTGCGGCCACGACCTCGCTCAAGCGAACCGCGGTCCCGCTAGGCGAATCGACTTTGCGCTTGTGGTGGATCTCGACGATCTCCGCGTCGAACCCCGGCCCGAGAAGCTCGGCCGCACGCGCCGCTAGGAAATAGAGCGCGTTGACGCCCTGACTGTAGTTGGGAGCGAAGACGATGGGGACGCGCTCGGCGGCTCGCTCGAGGGCGGCGCGAGTGTCCGAGTCGAGCCCGGTCGTGCCGATCACCATGGGAATGTGTTGGCCTGCGCAAATCGGGAGCAGCTTGGCGGTCGCAGAAGCGATGCTGAAGTCGATCACGACCTCGACATTGCTGAGGAATCTCTCGACGTCGGTGGTGACCTTCACCCCGGTCGGCGAGCGACCCGTAAGCACGCCCATGTCCTGCCCGATGAGGTCGCTGCCCTCCCTATCCATCGCAGCAACGAGATTCCCCTCCCGGTCCTCGTCCAGCACGGAGGCGATGCTGAGGCCCATGCGACCCGCCGCCCCGTGTATCGCAACCTGCACCATGCTCAGGGCATCGCAGATGCCGCGACGAGCGTCAATCGGCTTGCTACGACGACGAGCGTCCGGCGCTCAGCTCGACGAGCCGATCGATCAGGAAGCCGCTCTGTTCGAGCGCCTCTTCGGTGAAGTCGCCGAAGAACGCCCGGACGTCGGCGAACACCCGATCGAAAGCGGCCTGATCTTGATTGGCCAGGGTTTCCGCGAGGTCCGCGGCCGCCTGCTGAAAGATCGTGATGACTCGCTCGGAGTCGGGGTTCAGCATTTCGATCGGGCCGTAGAGCTCCGGGGCCTGCGCGAAGTGGCGGCCGGTGACGTAGGTCTCGAGCAGGTAGGCAGGTGACGTGAAGCGCAGGCTTTCTTCGAGGGGCGCCCCAGCACGGCTCAGCGCGAGGCCGAGTACCTGTGTTTTGAAGTGATGGAGGACCTGAACGATCGCCATCATCGAGTCGTGTTCCGCGGGGGTCGTTTCAGTGATGACCAAGCCGCGCGCGGTGAACATCTGCCGCGCCCAATCGAGCCATTCATCTCCGCGACCAGGGCAGAGGACGACGCGCTGCCCTTGGTAGGTATTGACGCCCGGGCCAAACATCGGATGAGTGCCAAGCACACTGGCCTCCGTCGACGCGAGCATCGCTTCCATCGGGTCGGTCTTGATCGACGTCACGTCCATGAGAAGCGCGTCTTTGCGAACCCGTGGGCCGAGCTGCTCGATGACATCGCGCGTCTCGCGGATCGGCACGCTGATGATGACGACGTCGGCAGTGGCTACCGCGTCTTCGGGGCGTAGCTCGGTATCGAGGTCCGCACTCAGGACTTCGTGACCGAGATCGGAAAACAGGGTGTTGAGCGAGCGGCCCATGCCACCCTCGCCACCGATGATCGCGATCGTCTTCGGCTCCACGTCCGGGGGCACCTCGGCACGAAGCGCCGCTTGACGCTCGCGGCTCATCAACATGAGCTGGCGGAAGACCGACTCGATACTGTCCGGCGAAAGGCCGAGCTCCTCGGCGCGCGCGCAGCGGTCCTCGAGAATCCGACGCTCTCGCGCGAGATCACGAATCCGGACGCGATGCGAGCGCTTGCGGGCGGCAACCTCGGCCACGATGTCCATTCGCCGGACGAGAAGATCCAGCAGCTCGTGGTCGAGGGCGTCGAGCGCTGCCCGCAGCTCCAGGAGCGGGCCTTTATCGGGATTTTCGTCGGTCATGTGTTGGTTTTACATCGAAGGCGGGCGTCCGCATAATGCGCGCCCGTGAAACGACTGCAACTGCATCATTGGATCCTGATCGCCATGGCGTTGGGCGCGGCCCTGGGCCTCGGGCTCAACTGGGCCGGCGTCCAGGGCATTGTCGAGGCGGAGACGGTCGCTACGGTGGCCATGGTCGGGAAGGAGGTGGGCGATCTCTTTCTACGATTGCTGCAGATGCTGGTCGTCCCGCTGATCGTGTCTTCCTTGACCACAGGCGTCACTGGGATGGGCGACCTGCGGACCTTGGGATCCATTGGCGGTCGCGCGATCGCGTTCTATTTGACGACGAGCATGCTCGCAATCGTGACGGGCATCGCCATCGTCAACCTCATTCAGCCCGGAGTCGGAGCCGAGCTGGCGATGCTCGAGGAAGGGGCGGTGTCCGGGATCGTGACCGAGGCGCCCGGCGGCATCGGCGCCGTCCTCTGGCAGCAACTCGAAGGGCTCATCCCCAAGAACCCGCTCGCTGCGGCGACCCGGGGCGACATGCTCCCCGTCATTTTCTTCTCTCTGCTGATCGGCGTATTCATCAGTGTTGCCGAACACCGTGAAGGCTCAGCGGATGCCAGTGTCGTCCGCCGGTTCTTTTCGGGCCTCTTCGACGTGATGATGCAGATGACGCTCTTCGTCGTGAAGTTCGCACCGATCGGGGTGTTCGGATTCACATTGTATGCCGCCGCCGGGAAAGGCCCAGGCGCCTTTAGGGTGCTCGGATGGTACGTCCTCTCGGTCTTCATCGCGCTGCTCATTCACGCAACGATCACGTTGCCGACAATCTTGAGGTTCACGACCGGACGCTCCCCCATCGCGTACATGCGAAGCATGACGACCGCCTTGGTAACCGCCTTCAGCACTGCCTCGAGCAACGGAACCCTGCCCTTGACGATGCAGAACGCCGAGGACGCCGGCGTCAGGCCTCGAGTCACATCGTTCGTGCTGCCCCTCGGCGCCACCATCAACATGGACGGCACCGCGCTCTACGAAGCGGTCGCGGTCTTGTTCATCGCGCAAGTCTACGGCATCGAGCTCACGCTGGCGCAACAGGGGCTGGTCGCGTTGACCGCACTATTGGCTAGCATCGGCGCAGCCGGGATTCCCCACGCCGGCATGGTCATGATGGTCGTCGTGCTCAACGCGGTAGGGCTTCCGACGAGCGCGGTCGCGTTGATCCTCGCGGTGGACCGCATTCTCGACATGTGCAGAACGACGGTGAACGTCTGGTCCGACTCGATCGCAGCGGCGGTGGTCGACGCGAAAGAGTAACGCGAGCCCGCGAGCCGGAACTCGGATGTAACCAAACCTCCCGACGCCAATCGCCGTTCACTGGCGCTGGCACTGGCACTGGCACTGGCGTCAGCACTAGGTCGCAGTGATTCCTTCAGCCAAGCGCTTGGGTAGGAACGGCCCTTCGTAGATGAGAGCCGTATAGATCTGGATGAGCGCCGCGCCGGCTTCGATTCTTTCGCGAGCTTGCTCGGGGGTTTCGATGCCGCCAACAGAGATCAGGGTGAGCCGCTCGCCGACCCTCGCCTTCAGCCGCCGTAGCACCTCCAGCGAACGCTCGTGCACCGGTGGTCCGCTCAGGCCCCCAGCGCCGCAGTGCTCGACCTCGTCGGGGCTGCTCTCCAAGCCATCTCGTCGAATGGTCGTGTTCGTCGCGATGATGCCATCGAGATCCAAGTCGAGAGCCATGTCGGCGACCGCGTCGAGGTCCGCGTCGGCAAGATCAGGCGCGATTTTCACCAATAGCGGTACGCGTCGCGCCGGCGATGTTTCATTAAGTGCTTCACGAACTGCGGCCAGAAGTGGGCGAAGCTTCTCGGTGGCCTGAAGGCTACGAAGCCCGGGCGTGTTGGGCGAGCTCACATTGACCGCCACATAGTCGGCATGGGGCCCGACTCGCTTGGCGCTCAGCACGTAGTCCGCGGTCGCCTCTTCTTCGGGCACCACTTTCGTCTTGCCAATGTTCACGCCGACGATCGTCCGATGGGGGCGCCGCAAGCGTGCGACCGCGTCGGCCGAGCCCCGGTTGTTGAAGCCCATGCGGTTGACCAGCGCGCGGTCCTTGGGGAGCCGAAACAATCGCGGTGGCGGGTTCCCCGGCTGCGCTTGCCCGGTAAGCGTCCCCACCTCGATGAAGCCGAACCCGAGCGCTCCAAGAGCCTCGTATCCAGTGGCGTCTTTGTCGAATCCCGCGGCGAGCCCAATGCGGTTTGGAAAGTCGAGGCCGAGTGCGCGCACGCCCTGCGCCCTTCGACCGTGAAAGATGCTTCGCAGCAGTGGCTTCATCCCGGGAATCGCCGCGAGCAATCGAAGACAGCCGAACGCGAGATGATGCGCCGTCTCCGCAGGCAGGAGATACAACAGCGGACGGATCAGCGCACGGTACACGATACCCTCAGCGGGCGAGCGCCGACCATATTCCATCGTCACCGAGACGTTGGCCGATGCGAACGCCGAACACCTCTTCGAGTGGACCGAGAATCCCAGGGTCCGCTGCGTGCACTTCGCGCAGCGCTTCGCGGCACTGGGCGACGGCGGTCGCGCTCATCCGTCCGAGCGGCGGGCGCTTGGCCGAGGAGAGCATCCCGAGGCCCGCCATCATCGTCTTGACGGGGACCGGGTTTCGAAACTTGTCGGTAACCTCGACACTCTGCCCATTCGGCAGGGTGCGAACCGCAGTTACGGTGCAGGTAACGAGCCCGATAATCGGGGCGAGCGCCTCAGAAAGCCTATCGGTTTCCTCGGTGTCGTCCGCCGCCTGCGCCCGCACCATCCCACCAATGGCGCCCGGCACGATGTTCGAGAGCACGCTGATGACGCCCGACGCGTGAATCACCGGGTCGCGCATCATGGTTAGTGTCAGTTCGTCGTCACCGGACAAGATGCTCAGCGCCGTTCCTGCCAGCTTCCGATCGAGCCGCATCCGGTCGAGGTCCCCCGTGGCTTGCTTTACGGCGGGGACCCGCTTCGGGTCGTTGAGGTGCAGTATCGCGAGGTCGGCGGCCGAGAGCGCGCAGCCGCTGCGCCCTGGAATGACGTACGGCATGATCGGAATGTCCGACACCTTCTCGAGAATTCGCTCGTAGTACTCGGTCCGCAGCTCGAGGCTCGACGGGCCGTTGTAGTAGCAATCGACCAACAGCGCCGCGGTAGCGCCGACTTCCTTGGCCTGGGTCGTCCCGCGAATCGCCTCTTGGGTGTTGTTGCTACCCGTGCCAGCGAGCACGCCAACGCGCCCCTCGACCGCACGCACCGCAGCCTCGATGACCGCGTCGTGCTCGCGCCACGAAAGCGTGGGCGACTCGCCCGTCGTTCCGCACGGAAGCACTCCATCGACGCCTTCTTCGATTTGGAACTCGATGAGGCGGCGCAACGAGTCGTAGTCGATCTGACGATCCGTCGAAAACGGCGTCACCAAGGCGGTCCACAAGCCATGGGGTCGAAAGGTCCCACTCATGCGGGGGACCTTAGTCCGTTTCGACTTAAAGGAAAGCGGGTTTTGTGCTTGACCATTGCCTGAAAAAAGCCGACCAACGCGCAAATGGCGGCGTTGGCAGCAGCTCTGGTCCTCGGTGCATTCCTGATCGCGTATCGGTTCTACGCGCGATTCCTCGGAGAGCGTGTCTTCCAGGATCAAGAAGACATCGTCACACCCGCACACGAGCTCGAAGACGGCGTGGACTTCGTGCCGACGCAGCGCGCAGTGCTCTTCGGGCACCACTTCACGTCGATCGCAGGCGCTGCGCCGATCATCGGGCCTTGTGTCGCCGCGTATTGGGGATGGGGCCCCGCGCTCGCATGGGTGGTCGTCGGTACGATCTTCATGGGCGCTGCGCACGACTTCGGAGCGCTGGTCGCCAGCGTGCGCGAAAAGGGCCACTCGATCGCGGACATCACTGCGAAAACCATCAGCAAGCGCGCGCGACTTCTGTTCATGTGCTTCGTGCTCGTCTTGATTTGGCTGGTGCTTGCCGTGTTCGCCATGGCGATCGCAGGCC
>JBATLA010000549.1:0-2225 GCA_049669945.1 Polyangiales bacterium
GCACCTTGTCTGGCAATGCCGCGGTCTCCGCCGGCGGGGGCATCTTCAACCCGACCGGCGCATTCACCGATCTCGCCAACACGACCATCTCGGCCAATACCGCCGACAGGGAAGGGGGCGGGATTTACACCGGCGGGGAGTTGTTGCTCGTCAGCAGCACAATCGCCGAAAATGTCGCACCGACGGGAAGCGCTATCTTTGACCCAGGGACACCCGACGTGGAGCTCCGGTCGATCATGAGCACCCTGATAGCCGGTGACTGCGGAGGATCTCCGTTGGTTTCCGGCGGTTATAATATCGAAGGTCCGGGCGACACGTGTGGCTTCGACACGGGTACCGATCTGTCTGCCGAAGATCAGCTCGACCTGGGTCCACTCGCGGACAACGGCGGGTCCACCGAGACCCACGCGCTACTCACGAACAGTGCTGCGATCGACCGAATTCCAGACATCGACTGCGTAGACGGAGCGGGCGAACCGTTGAGCGCAGATCAGCGTGGAGAGCCGCGTCCGGCCGGCGCGACCTCTATGTGCGACGTGGGTGCATTCGAAGTGCAACCCTGACCTCACCGGCTCGTCCGCTCACTCACGGGGTTGCCGCCATGCTTGACAGGGCTGGCCACGATTGATACTTGGTTCGCTGATCGAACAAACTTTTCGGCGTTATTCGCGGGAGATTCGAGCCAATGGCCGTTGACGCTTTTCCGAGCGGCTTTGCTTGGGGTGTAGCCACCTCGGCCTTTCAAATCGAAGGCGCGCACGACGCCGACGGCCGAGGGCGTTCGATCTGGGACACGTACGCCGCGCAAGCAGGGTTGATTGAAGACGGGACCAACGCGGCGCTCGCCTGCGACCACTACCGGCGTTACCTGGGGGACATCCAGCTGATGGAGGCCCTCGGCGTGGGGGCCTACCGATTCAGCATCGCTTGGCCGCGGGTTCTACCGACTGGGCGCGGTCGGGTGAATGCTGCAGGGCTTGATTTCTACGACCGATTGGTCGACGGTCTCCTCGCGGCAGGCATTGCGCCGTGGGCCACGCTCTATCACTGGGACCTTCCTCAGGTGCTCGAAGACGAGGGCGGCTGGACCAACCGCGCGACGGTGGACGCGTTCGTCGAGCTGGCCGACGCCGTGAGTGCGCGTCTCGGCGACCGGGTCACGAGCTGGATCACTCACAACGAACCGTGGTGTGTGAGCGTGCTTGGCTACGCCGCAGGCGAGCACGCTCCCGGACGAAGGAGTTGGTCCGACGCCTTGATCGCGTCGCACCACTTGTTGCTAAGCCACGGCCGCGCCGCAGCGGTGATTCGTGGCAACGCGCCCCAATCCAAGGTTGGGATCACGCTCAACGTGTCCGAATCTGAGCCAGCATCGCCGAGCGAGGCCGATCGGATCTCGGCGCGGCAGTTCGACGGCGAGCTGACCCGTTGGTTCCTCGATCCGATCTATTTTGGCCGTTACCCCGAAGACGTGATCGAGTACCATCGCCGCGAAGGTCGACTGCCGAACGGCATGTCTTTCGTGAGGCCGGGTGACCTCGAGGAGATCAATAAGCCAATCGACTTCCTGGGCGTGAACTACTACAGCCGGGCGGTCGTTCGCAGCGCCTCGATTCCCGAGGCGGAGAACGCGCCGCGGACCGTTGTGCCTCCTAACCCAGCCGAGCTGACCGACATGGGATGGGAGGTGTATCCGGACGGGCTGACTCAGGTGCTCGCGCGCGTGAATGCAGATTATCAGCCGAGCTCGCTGGTGGTGACCGAGAACGGCGCTGCGTACGCGACGGGGCCAGGCCCAGATGGCTCGGTGCAGGACACGCGGCGTTGCAACTACATCAGAAGCCACTTGCGCGCGTGCCTTGCTGCGATCGACGCGGGCGTTCCTCTTCACGGCTACTTCCTGTGGTCGCTACTCGATAACTTCGAATGGGCCTTCGGATTGGCGAAACGCTTTGGTATCGTCTGGGTCGACTTCGAAACCCAGGAGCGAATCATCAAGGCGTCGGGGCACATGTACAGCCGCATCATTCGCGGCAACAAGATCTCCGAGGAGCAGGCGGCATGAGAGTCGCCGTCGTGATCCTGGTCTTGTTGTGGTCTGCAACTGCAGTGGCGCAGCAGTTCGAAGAAGAAACCGTCGTGCCGACGCCTTCGGGAGCCCCGGAGTACCCAGACGAGAACGAACCGCCGTCCGAATTCCCGGCACCGCCGGGCGCCCCCACGCC
>JBATLA010000550.1:0-4669 GCA_049669945.1 Polyangiales bacterium
CGTCGGTCACGAACCGACCCTTGTCGCTGCTGAAGACACTCGCACAGGTGACGGCGTCGAGCGCCTCGCGCGTGGTGGTGGTTTGATCGAACGAGAGACAGAAATATGAATCAGGAGACGCGTCGACCGACGTACGCGAAGCGAAGCCCTCGGAGGTTCGGTCTTGGAAGATCACCATCGGGAACAGCTCTGCGTCGGGGGCCGCGGCACGGCGATGCGCCCACACTGGAAGGACTCCCTCGCGGCGTCCGTAGGGCCAGCGGAAGCCACTGTTCATTTGGAGCGCGCCCGGTCGGTTGCCGACGCCCCTAAGCGCCACTGAAGAAGTGAGCGCTAGAGTCCGAAGGAACCTACCCTCGGCGTCCTCGACCCAGATCGCGATCTGGGCGCGCCTCGTCGGCGTGAAACTGAGCTCGAGTAGGCGGTCGCCGTCCTGGGCGGACGCCGGCTGTGGCTGAAGCGCCGCCGCCGCGAGCAAGCAGGAAATAAGCCAAACAAAGCGCATATGCCGGGCAGCCTAGCCGTCCGGCTTTTTCGCCTCAAGGAAGGCGCGGCGAAACAGAGAAAACTATGTGATCATGAATGTTTAGTGAAATTCTAGCGGCGCGGCCGCTGAGACCTGGGATCGCGCTTCGTCGCCTTTTTCTTGCCTGGATTGAGTTGCGCGCGGAGTTGCTCCACCTGGTCGCGGAGCTCGGCGGCTTTCTCGAACTCCAGCTCTTCGGCGGCGAGCAGCATTTCGCTTCGCAACTCTTCGATGCGGGCGGGGATGTCAGCGGGGTCTTCGGGGGCTTCTCCCTTCCTGAGGACCGGGATGACGACGTAGTCGGCGCCGCCGGTTGATGGGTCCATCTCGAGCACGGCTTTGCGCACGGTCTGCGGCGTGATCGAATGCTCGACGTTGTACTGGAGTTGGCGATCCCGCCTTCGGTCCGTCTCTTCGATTGCGTATCGCATCGCATCCGTGATCCGATCCGCGTACATCATCACCTCGCCGTGTTCATTTCGTGCCGCGCGCCCGATCGTTTGGATCAAAGAGCGTGGCGAGCGGAGAAACCCTTCCTTGTCGGCGTCCAGAATGGCGACGAGGGAAACCTCCGGAAGGTCGAGCCCCTCCCGCAGGAGGTTGATGCCCACCAGGACGTCGAACTCGCCGCGCCTCAAATCCCTGAGAATGTCGACACGGTCGAGGGTGTCGATGTCGCTATGAAGATAGCGAACGCGCACGCCTAGCTCGCTGTAGTACTCGGTGAGATCTTCGGCCATTCGCTTGGTCAGGGTCGTGACGAGAACGCGTTCATCGCGCGCCACGCGCTCCCGAATCTCTCCGAGCAAGTCGTCGACCTGATGCTTAGTCGGCCGGACGATCACCTTGGGATCGAGCAAGCCCGTGGGTCGAATGACTTGCTCCACTACGACACCACCCGCGTGCTCGACTTCCCAGTCGCCGGGCGTCGCGCTCACGTGAATGACGTGGCCGACACGCTCTTGCCATTCGGAGAACCGCAACGGCCGATTGTCGAGCGCGCTCGGCATCCGGAAGCCATGGGCGACCAGTGTCTCCTTTCGTGAGCGGTCGCCTTTGAACATCGCGCCGAGTTGCGGGACGGTGATGTGCGACTCGTCGAGGATGACCAGGAAATCGTCGGGGAAGTAGTCGAGCAATGTCGGCGGCGGCTCGCCCTCTTTGCGCCCCGACAGATGGCGGCTGTAGTTCTCGATGCCGTGGCAGAAACCCATCTGCTCCAGCATTTCGAGGTCGTACATCGTCCGCTGCTCGAGGCGCTGTTTTTCCAGCAATTTGCCCTCGGATTGCAGCTTTGGCAGCCACTCGAGAAGCTCCTCTCGGATCGATTCGATTGCGCGCTTGCGGTGTTCGTCCGGGGTGACGTAGTGGCTTCCGGGATAGACGCCGTACTGGTCGAGCTCCTCGAGCACCTTGCCTCTCATCGGATCGATTTCGACGATGCGTTCGATCTCGTCTCCCCAGAACTCGACGCGCACGGCGAGGTTCTCCGAGTGCGCAGGGAAGATCTCGACAACGTCGCCACGTACGCGAAACGTGCCTCGATGGAAGTCGATGTCGTTGCGTTGGTACTGGATGTCGACGAGGCGGCGAAGCAAGCGATCGCGACGATACTCTTGGCCGACTTCGAGATTGATCAGCATCTCTTGGTACCACTCGGAGGAACCGATGCCGTAGATGCACGAAACGCTCGCGACGATGATCACGTCCCTGCGCGCGAGAAGTGATCGCGTTGCACTGTGGCGCATGCGATCGACCTTGTCGTTGATGATCGCATCCTTCTCGATGTAGGTGTCACTCGATGGTATGTACGCTTCGGGCTGGTAGTAGTCGTAGTAGCTCACGAAGTACTCGACTGCGTTGTTCGGAAAGAGCTCGCGCATCTCGCTGTAGAGCTGTGCCGCGAGCGTCTTGTTGGGCGCGATGATCAAGGTCGGACGCTTGGTGGCAGCGATCACGTTGGCCACGGTGAAGGTCTTCCCGCTGCCCGTAATTCCCAGGAGAACCTGATGGTCTGAGTCCTCATTGAGGCCCCTCAGGAGCTGCGAGATCGCCTCGGGCTGGTCGCCCTTCGGTTCCAGTTCGGTCACTAGCTCGAGCTCCCGCGCCATCGGGGGAAACCTAACACCGCTTGAAAAAGACGACAGTCCTCTTATGTGAGAACCATGGACATCGGTCGGTTTTTGGATGTGATGACAGCGACGGCAGCAAGCGCCGCGCGACCGAACTTCGGGAACATTCACCACGTGCGTCGCAAGACGCCGGCGGAACCTCTCGAGCTCTACGATTTCGAGGTTTGCCCCTATTGTCGCATCGCGCGTGAGGCGCTGTCCGCGCTGAGCCTCGACCCGATCGTTTATCCTTGCCCGCGAGGTGGCACCCGGTTTCGCGAGAAGGTGAAGCAGGAAGGCGGTCGCTCTCAGTTTCCGTATCTGGTCGACCCGAACAACGGGGTCGCAATGTACGAGTCGGCGGAAATCGTGGCGTACCTTTTCCGTGAATACGGTGATGGGCGCGCACCCTGGTTCCTTCGCCAACGCGCCTTTGCGGTCTCGACCTCGATGCTGGCTTCGGGCTTCCGGCCAGGTCGGGGGCGGTACGCTGTGCGTTCGAAGCACCCCGAGAAGCTGCTCGAGCTGTATTCCTACGAGGGGTCGCCCTTCTGCCGAATCGCACGCGAATCACTGTGCGAGATGGAGCTTCCCTACCGACTCCACAACGTCCCGCGCAGGAGCCCGGACCGGAGTGAATTCGTCTCGCTATCGGGGAAGATGCAGGTGCCCTACCTCCACGACCCGAACACGGGCGCACGGATGTTCGAGTCGGCCGACATCCGCCGCTATCTCTACGACAGCTACGCGGTCTGACCCTTCGTGAGAGGGGTCAGACCCTTTGTTCGGCTTAGCCTGCGCCCTTGGCGAAGGCCTTCGCGAAGTCCACGAACCGCGCTACGTCCGAGGGCTCCATCGCGTTGTAGATCGAAGTTCGGATGCCGCCGACCGAACGATGGCCTTTGATGCCGACCATGCCAGCCTGTGCCGCTTCGGCGATGAACGTCTTTTCCAAGTCCTCGGTCGGCAGTCGGAAGACGGGGTTCATGAGTGAGCGCGAGTCGCGTTCGACGGGGCATCGGAAAAAATCCGGGTCGTCGTCGATCATCCCGTAGATGAGGTTGGCCTTTTCGTGGTTGCGTCGCTCCATGGCGGAAGCGCCACCCAAGTCTTGGACCCAGCGGAGCACGTTGCGAACCATGTAGACCGGGAAGGTCGGGATGGTGTTCTGCAGGGAGTCGCCCTTGAGAATGGTGCTGTAGCGAAAGATCTTCGGGAGCGTGTCCGGGCTGCGTTCGGCGAGATCCTTTCGGAGGATCAAGATGGTGATGCCCGAGGGTCCGAGGTTCTTCTGGGCGCCAGCGTAGATGAGGCCGTACTTCGAGACATCGATCGGGCGGCAGAGGATGTCGCTCGACATGTCGGCCACGAGGGGGACCTTCCCCGTCTCTGGAACGTAGTGAAACTGCGTTCCCATGATCGTGTTGTTCGTCGTGTAGTGAACGTACGCAGCGCTTGGATCGAGATCGAGCTCCGCTTGTGTCGGCACGCGCGTGTACTTGCCGTCGACTGCGCCAGTGCCCGCTTCGCGCGCGGCACCAGTGATCTTCGCCTCGGCGAGTGCCTTGTCGCTCCAGGCTCCCGTCATGACGTAGTCGGCGGATTGTCCCGGGCCGCGAAGGTTCAAAGGCACGAGGGCGAACTGACCCGTGGCGCCGCCCTGCATGAAGAGGACCTCGTGCGTGTCGGGAATATCGAGCAGCTCGCGAAAGAGCGCTTTGCATTCCTCGTGCACCCTCGCGTACGCAGCGCCGCGATGACTATGCTCGATGAGCGACATCCCCGTGCCTTCGTGGTCGAGGAACTCGTTGTGGGCGTACTCGAGAACCGGCAACGGAAGAGTCGCGGGCCCCGCACTGAAGTTGATGGCGCGAGTCATAGGCGCCGGAGCGTAGCCGCCGCCGCGGGCGGTGCAACCGCCGCTGCCGGCCGGTCTCGGGTCCACCGGCGACCCTCTGGAAAATGGTGGAGCTGAGGGGAATCGAACCCCTGACCTCCGCATTGCGAACGCGGCGCTCTCCCAACTGAGCTA
>JBATLA010000551.1:0-3334 GCA_049669945.1 Polyangiales bacterium
CGCCATCGACGGCATCAGTTGCGGCATGCCGGCGGGCGCGTTCTACGCGTTTGCGAACGTCCAGGCGCTCATCGGCAAGCAGGCCGCCGGCAAGACGCTCGAGAACGACATCGATTTCGCGGGCTACTTATTGGAAGAAGCGCGATGCGCGGTCGTGCCGGGAACGGCATTTGGCGCCCCGGGCTTCGTGCGCATTTCGTATGCAGCTTCGAACGAGATGATCCGCGAGGGGCTGAGTCGGATCGGCGAGGCCGTCAGCAAGCTGGGGTAGGCGGCGTCAACGATCTAGTTGCACCCACCCGCCCACCCCCACCGTAATCCTCCCTCCGCGGCATTGCTTCGCAACGCCTTGGCGGCGCATGCGCGCCGGGCTTCGCCGTTCCGGCTTGCGGCCCAGCATGTCTTGAGGGCAGCGTCAGCGACGGTGGAGAATACCGCCATCCGAGTGCAAGAAATACGTATGGCGCGGGACCCCTCAGTTCTTGGGGGACATGCTCCCTCTCTGGGAGTCGTCTGGTTTCGAGTACTTGCAGGGCACACCGCGAAAACCCACGTTCAGGGTCAGCGTAGGCGCCGGGCTTCGCCCACCGGATTTGCGCTTCAGCATGCAAGAATTACGTATCGACCGGCCTCCCGCGGCGGCCCCATGCTCCTGATCGCTCTTGGTGAGGGTCAGCCTGGGAGGTTGTCATGCGGAATCTATTCGGATTCATGTGCGTGTTGGCGCTCGGCGTCATGGGGTGCAGCGAGACGGCGGGTACGAGCGGTGGCGGTGGTTCCGCCGGCACGGGCGGCACAGCTGGAGACGGCGGTTCGGCTGGGGAGGGCGGCGAAGGCGGAAGCACTGAAGCCATCGAATGGATTGCCGGTATCGATTTTCGAGTTGGTGTCAGCAGCTCCGAAAACTCCGACATTCTCTACCTGACCGAAAGCGACCTCGACGAGTACAAGCCCGCGTACTCGCCCGATGGATCAAAGATCGTCTTCTTCAGGGCGCTGGAGTACGGCGACGGGCATGTGGTGCACTGGAAATCGCAAGTGTTCGTCATGAACGCGGACGGCTCAGACGTGCGACAATTGACCGGTGGCGACTTCATGGATTTCAATCCGATGTGGACCCGCGACGGGAGCAACCGAATCACCTTCACTCGCTTCGGTCCCACCGCATCGGCAGAGGGCGTTGTCCCCTCGGGAATGTGGATCTACCGAACGAGCCCGGACGCCGACATCGGGGATGAGGAGCTCATCTCGGATCCGGCCCAGTTCGAAATGGGCTACAGCAGCTTGAAGGATGGACGCATGTTGGTGCGAAGAGAGATTGCTCAGAAGTACTTCCTGTTGACGCCCAATTCAACGGGGACGCCGCAGTATCAAGAACTCAACTACCCCTTCGAGAATACCTACCTTCACAAGATGACCGTTTCCCATAGCGAGACGAAGCTCGCCTACATGAAAGTGGAGAACTTCAAGGATCTCGACGGGCTCACGAAGGATGCCTACGGTCCCGCCGTCATCGCCTACGCGGATTTCGACGCCGACGCTCTGAGCATCGAAAACGAAGTGGAAATCACCGAGTACGACGAGTCCAAGACGAGCTGGTACCCGAGTTGGGACCCGGATGAACAGTTCATCATTTACGCCCACAGCGGTGTGATCAACGCGTACTTCTTGGACACCGGCGAGACGACTCAGATCTCATCGCACGACGACCTCGAGTATCGCTACCCCAACGTGGTTGGCAGTGTGAAGTAGTCGCCATCGTCTGAGGGGCTTGACCCTGATCAAGGCGAGCCACGTCTTCCCTTTATAGTGACCCGTCATTCTGCTATTTCCTCCGAGCACTCCGGAGGTTTGCATGGACCGCGTCACTTCGAGCGTGATCGATCTTGCGGAAGCAGCGTACGACCTGCGGCCGGATGACGACGTCTGGTTTCCTAGGCTGCTGGAGATCGGGGAGCCGCTCTTCGAAAAGGGCTTTGGCACTGCCATCCGGGTCATTGAGCGACCGGTGGACGGCGGGCCCATCCAGAACCGCGAGCTTTACGCGACTCCGAACATGCCGTCCGATTGGAACGAGACGGCTCTCGCCATGCTCGGGGCTCTGCCACCGAAGGTGGTGGAAATACGCTGCCGCCCCGGAACCGCCCATACGCAGTCGGAGCTCTGGTCCATCTACCACGACGAGTTAGAGCGCCTGGGTCTACAAGGAGAATATGCAGACCCCTCAGCGATGCCGAACCCGGAGGCCATTCGAAAAGCGATGGTGCTGGGTAACCGCGATACGTTGATCGTCGCCGCCGTCGATCCCTATGGACCTGGCTTCTATCTTTCGATGCACCTGCCGGAACTTACGACGCTGACCGAAAAGGAGCGCGCGCGTTGGAAGATGCTGGCAGCTCACCTCTCCGCTGGGTTTCGTGTGAGACATGGGCTGAGCGAGGAAGGCGTTCTCGACTCGTCCAAGGCTCCCGACAGCGCCGAGGCGATTCTCGATCCCAAGAGTTTTCGCGTAACGGATGCAAGGGGGCAGGCGCAGGGTGCCGACGTCCTCGACATACTGCGCGGCGCTGCCGTTCGCGTAGATCGGGCGCGTGGGCGGCTCCGCAAGGACGATCCTCAGGAGTCGCTTCACGTTTGGTGGGCGTTGCTGCAGGGTCGATGGTCCTTTGTCGACTGGTTCGACACCGACGGGCGGCGCTTCGTGCTGGCTCATCCCAACCCACCGAACATAGGGGACCCACGCGGCCTCACCGAGCGCGAGGCGCAAGTCGTAGCTTTCGCTTCATTAGGCGAAACCGGGAAGTTGATCAGCTACCGGCTCGGTGTCGCGGAGTCGGCCGTGTCGAGGGCACTCAGTTCGGCAATGCACAAGCTCCGGGTCAAGACGAAAGCCCAGCTCGCAGAGAAGCTGCGAGGTCTACCGCTTCTCGAGTGACCGTGGCGTTTGGCCCGCAGGTCTGGGGAAGCCAGGGACGCGCTCGCTCAGGTGCTTGGTTCTGGCGGGGCGTCGCCCTCACCCGGGCAGTACGTGCTTGGCTCTGTGGGTTGGTCCCCATCACCAGGGCAAAAAGTGCTTGGCTCTGGCGGTGCGTCGCCTTCACCCGGGCAGTATGCGGACGCTTCAGCGGTTCCGACGGCCACGAATGCGAAGACGGCGGCGAGAGCGAGAGCGCGAATCATTGTCTTTACGAGCATGAGGAAGTTTCTAGAGCCCTCTTTTGAGATGCACAAGAGCGCTTCGGGCTCTGGGGCCCGGCATGTGGGGGGGAGTGGTTGCTGAGCTCCGGGCCGGCGTCAGCGTCAGCGTCTGCGTTGGGCGAGGGCGATCGCGCTG
>JBATLA010000552.1:0-13113 GCA_049669945.1 Polyangiales bacterium
GCGTAGTGCTGAGCTTTGACTGACTTGGTGGCTTTGACTTCGGTGACGACCCAGCCCTCGGGCTCTTTGCTGAGAACGTCGACGGCGACGAAGATGTTGTCTTCGAAGAAAGAGGCTTCGAGGATGACGGTGGCGCCTTCGTCGATGGCTTGGCGGGTGGCTTCGACGGCGTGGTGGGGGCGTCGGTAGTCGAGGTCGATGAGCGTGGCGCCCGGGAACTCTTGGCGGGCGCGCTCGCCGACGCGGTTGCCCATGTCGAAGAGAGCTTGAAGAGATGCGCCGGGGGTGAGCTCGGGGGCGCGGGGCTCGTGTGTTTTCCACCAGAGGAGGCGGTGGCATTGGAGGCCGGCGGTGTACTTGGATTTGGAGAGGCGGGGGGGCATGCGGTTAGCTCTGTTCGCACCCTACCCCTGCCGAGGCGTTGATGCGCTCGAGGAGGCGGTGGGGTTGTTGGGGATCGGTGGGCACGGGTGGGGAGGATAGCGGAAGTGGGGCCAGTTCAGGCTTTCGAGGGGGTGTGCTCACCACCTGCGATGGAGGAGCGGCATCAGCGCGAAGGCGATTTGTCCTGCCAGGCCAATGAGGCCGTGCGGGGTCGTGAGCTCGCGAAAGTAGTCGATGAGAGAGCGGTCGAATGCGGTCAGCGAAAGGGTGACTTCCGCGATGATGAGTAGTGCGAATGCGACGGCGCCCATTGTGAGGCGCGAACCGACGCTCGCCGCAACGTGCCAGCGTCGCAGGACCCACGCGCATGCGAGCCAGGAAGCCCCGAGGATGATTGGAAGCTCGATGACGACGGCGAGCTGCTCACCGAACCTCGGTGCAAGGAAGAGCGTGCGCACGGTGCCGAGCGCGAAGCCAACGGCGAATACAATCGCGAAGTAGGCGGCGCCAGCTTCTGCGATGCGGCGGGAGAGGATGGTCAACAGGTGAACGGTAGTCGCTAACAGGCCGCGCGGCCTGTTGTTTTTGCCGTGCTTCGGGCAACTTCTGGCGGTGGTGGTCGATGAGAGGGCATGCAAAGAACCTCCCCTTCTCGTGCGGACCTCCAAGACATTGCCCTGTTGGAAATGCGACTAGCCTGCTGCTCATTGACTGACTAGCTGACTAGTCTATCATGAGGTCGAAGGACATCATTGGGCGAGTTGAGCGGCTGGGCGGCCGTGTGGTCGCGAAGGCCGGCAAGGGCTCGCACACGAAGATAGCTTGCCGATGCGGCACCTATAAGACTACCGTTCCAAAGAGCGACAGCGTGCACCCGAAGACTTGCAAGAGCATTGAGACCGCGCTCGGGCCCTGCTTGGGCGAGGGGTGGTTGAGAGGGGGCGCCGATGGGCGATGAGCTTCTAGCCGGGAAAGGCCGGTACACGGCGGTGTACTCGCGAGAGCCAGATGGAGCTTGGATTGTGTACATCCGCGGGCATCGTCACGAGATTCACACGTTCGCGCGGTCGTTGCGTACGGCGCGGGAGAACATCCGCGATGCGCTCTCGCTCTGGTACGACGATGCAAACTCGGCGACGATTGTCGACCGCGTCGAGCTCGATCCGTCGCTCGAGGAGGAGCTGGCGGAAACGGAAGATCTGGCGCGCTTGTATTCGGACGTGTCGCGGAGACTGGCGGCCCAACGGCGGCGGGCGGTTCGGGTGCTTCAGCAGAGCGGCTTGGGAACGCGTGACATCGCCGAGCTGCTCGAGTTGTCGCAGCAGCGGGTGAGTCAGATTGCCCGGGGGACGCGGTGAAGGGCTAGGCTCGACGCGGGCGCACCCAGATCCACCCTTCTCGCTTGGCCAAGCTCAGATCCTCAGGTGGGACGGCGTCGCCTGCCAGGAAGTCTAGACCCGCGCAAACGCATAGGGCGGCATCGAGGGCGTGGTCTGTGCGCGTCATCTCCGCCTCGGAATGCGCATCGAAGGAGAGCTGTTCGGCGATGGCAGTGGTGAGCTCGCGTCGGAGCGAGGACGCCGAGTCTGCGGAGCCCTTGTAGCCGGAGTGCGGGAGGTTGCGCGCGGCTAGCGTGCCCGCTGGATACACCTCAATCGCGGTGACTGCGTCGATTGGCGATGGATCCCAAGCGAGCGGGATGGGTGCGTCGAGCCTCTTCCTCAGGCGCTCGAGGAACGAGAGGGCCACGTGCGCGGTGCGGGCGATTCGGTCGCTGCCGACGTCGAGGGGGCGTTTGCGGAGGCGTTGGGCGACGGCGTCGTCGGTTGACCTTCGGAACATGGCGTTTGGGGGATGGTTGAAGCTGGCGCCTGCGCGGTGGGCATGTAGTGACTCGCCTAGGCGTGCGGGCCAACCTAGCGGGGCGTCGAGAGCCAAGAGGGTCGGCGTGGTTGCCCAGGAGGCGACTTGCTCGTCGATGGCAGGCCAGGTCGTGCCGGTGGTGACCTCCCGAAGCTCGGGACGGCCGTCGCTGATTACGCACAGAGCGAGACCGACCTTCTTTGCGTCGGTGGCGCAGTCGATGCCGATGATACGTGTGTCGGAGCGGAGTGGCGGCTTGGGCACGGGTGGTACTTAGCAACTTCTGCGCTCCGTTGCCGATGGAGGGGGATGCGCCTGCTCCCCTGGAGCTTCGTTCCGAGGTCTGGCGGGCGCTTTGCCATGGGCTTCGACGTGCGGCGGAGCTTTGGGCGCGGGAGTACACTCCGGCCATGATCAAACCTAGCCAAGAAGCCCGAACCGCCCTGGCCGTGCTCGCGCTCGTTGCGGCCTTCGAGATCTTCCGACCGGCACCCGCGGCGATGCAGCCGTCGATGACCAGCTTGATGCGCGATGTCGTTTCGGAGCTGCGCGGCGTTAAGCAGGAGCTGGCAAGGATTGAGCGAAAGATGAAGTGACGGAGAACAGGCCGCATCTGTGGTCGTCCCGGAGAAGACTGCCGAGGACGACGAGTAGGAAGTCAACTTGCCGCGCGGCGGGGATATCGTGCTCGTGAAGTGAGCTAGCGCTTGGCGACTAGTCGCACGACGCTCGCCAAGCCGGTGTGGTAGCGGCCTTCGTGAATCTCGGTCTCGACCTTTTCGAGCTCGACGATGTCGAGAGCCGAGAAATCTTCGCGGAGGTCCTCGAGCGCGTAGAGGAGTTGCTCGTTGGGTGGGCCTCCGGTGCCGTACGTGAGCTGATCCTTGCTGTAGGCTTCGAGGAAGAGCTGGCCGCCCGGCTTGAGGGCCGAAGCGAGCTTTCGATGGACCGGTCGCCGAATGCTCTCGGGCTTGTGCGTGAAGATGAGCGCGACAGCGTCATAGGCTTCAGGCTCGATGCGCGCGGATTCGTAGTCGGCCACTTCGTAGTTGATGTGCACGCCGTGACGCTGAGCCAGTCGCAGCGCTTTGTCGCGGCCTGCGGTACTGAAATCGAACGCGTCGATCTTCCAGCCTCGGCGGGCGGCGTAGACCGCATTCCGTCCCTCGCCCTCGCCTGGAAGAAGAAGGCGCCCAGGGGCCGGGAGCCGGTCGAGGCATGCTTTGAAAAACGCGTTGGGCTCTTCGCCGTAGGCATACTCGTCGGCCGCGTATCGCTGTTCCCACAGGTCTTTCATCTTGGCCTCGTGTGGGGGAAAGGTGAGGTTTGCTGGGTCTTGTGCAAGGCAACAGGCCGCGCGGCGGCGGATGCTCAGCGAGTATGAGTCAATGCCCAGCTAACTGGCTACGCCGGATCCGACGGTAGCGACGTTGGTCAGACGAATTGGACCCGAGCCGAAGCGGTTCTCGATGATGCCCGCCAGGGAATCGCGGAGCTTGCCCTTCCCTTCAGGGCCCACTCGGTTGAAGAGCATCTGAACGGGAGGTGCGCCGGAGGTCAGCATTTCCCACATGGCATCGAAGTCGGCGACCTCGAGGTCGCGCGACACGAAGTCGACCGCGACGTCTTCGAATCCGGCGTCCTCCATTTGAGCTTTGAAGCTCGCTGGGTCGGCCAGGCTGAAGACAGGCGGCGGACCCGGAGGCGGCGGCATGTCGGGAAAGGCCGCACGCATCGCGCCGATGAATATTCCGAGGACCTCGAACTTCTCCGGCCCGGCCCAGCCTGTGACCAAGGCGCGCCCGCCTGGGCGTAGCACGCGCCGCAGCTCCGCGAAGCCCTTGGCGCGATTGGGAAACAGCATGAGGCCAAAGCTGCATGCGGCACGGTCGAAGCGGGCATCGTCGACTGCAAGCGCCTGCCCGTCCATCACCTCGCAGGTGACGTGGTTGGCGCCGGCAGCGCGCATGCGGTCACGTAGGATGTCAATCATGCCCTGGGCGAAGTCGATGGCCAGCAGCGACTTGACTCGTTTGGCCAGGACTTGCGTGAGTGCGCCGGAGCCTGCCGCCACTTCGAGCGCTTCCGTGGTTGAGTCCACGTCGAGGCGGTCGGCGAACTCGTCCGCGAACGCTTCCATCATGCGCGGCGCGACGTGTTCTGCGTAACCGCGGCTGGCTGCGTTCCAACTATCGGGGGTGTCGGGCGTCGGCGGGGATTGCATGGGGGCTACGATACAGGGGCGTGTGTGTGTCGCCAAGGGGGTGCAGCTCCGGCTATTCGTCGGTGTTGGTTCTGGCCACTTGCACGTGTGACGAACATCAGAACACGAAGGCACCTCGCTCGGGATCCCACCGGAAGCGCGCCTCTTCCCTTCGCTGAATGGAGCGCAACAGGAGTCGTTCGTTCCTCTTGCGCGAGCCAAGCAGGGCACCGCTCACCAGCATTCCAATGGCACCGGGCAGTGAAAACGTGAGACCGATGACCATGTGAGTAGAGCCCGCATCGGTGCAGTCGAGGAGCCCGTCGGTGGTGCTCTGACACCGCGGGATGGCGGCCCCTAGGAAGATCCAACCGAACGCGAACATCGAAGCGCTGCCGATGAGCCCGTTGCGCGCACGACGAATCCTGTCCTTGGCATCGTCGAGTCGGTATCGGTCGAAGGAGGCCAGTGGTGAAGCTCGGCCGTACTTGGTGAGGTCGCGCAGCGTAAGGCGCTCGAGCTCCTTCTTCTGGCGGGCTCGCACACCGTAGGTGATGGACGTTACGAGCAGGGGCACGCCGCTCAAGATCACGATGGCAGCGCCCGCGACGCCTGCTTTGTCGGCGGCACTCGGGCATACGTCCACGCCATTGATGGTGTCACACTGGGAGAACGCGGCCCCGAGGAGCAACCAGCCGAGGGCCTGTGTGGCGCCGCTCGCGAGGAACCAGTTGCGGTTCCAAAGCACATCCGACTTGGCCTTGTCGAGCTCGGCTTGATCGAACTCGAGCCACGGAACGGCTCGTTGCGGAACAATGAGCTCGGGTGGCTCTGTAATGATCGCGGGCTCCGAGATGATCATAGGCTCCGTGGTGATCTCAGGCTCCGAACCACGCGGCGGGATGCTCCCCACCGGCGTCTCGGACTGTACTTCAGAACTTTGCTGCGCAGCGGCATGAGGGTTGATGAACACGAGGGCCGCGACGACAACGAAGCCTGACGCGCGCGCGCAGCTCATCGCCCGAACCGCTGATTCAAAAGGTCAGAGAGGCTCGGCTTCATCGTCCCACTCCTCTCCGCCTTCGCTCCACGCGTCGACACCGCCGTCCTGCGGTTCGAAGGGGCTATCTTCTTCGGCGGTGCACTCCGGCGCGCCCGCCTCGTGTATCGCCATCGAGAAGCCCTTCGAAGCGGGGTTGAAGTCAGGGGACAGGGTGACCGTGAAGAGATACATCCCTTCCAAGGTTGGCGTACCACTGAGGACGCCTGGATTCGAAAGCTGGATGCCGGGGGGAAGATCCCCGTGCGTCACGACCCAGTGGTTGTCGGCGCACGCGCCTTGAAGCGCGTAGATGTAGTACTCGCCGACGCATCCGTCCGGAATGAATCCCGTGACGATGCGTGCATCGCAGCACCCTTGCGCCGAGAGCGCGAAGCCGAGGACCGCAAGCAAAGATGCGTGCGGTCTCGCAAAACGACGCGGCCGACTGAGCATCAAAACCTCCTTGCATTGCCCTATGCCTGCCTCGGCGGGAAGAATCCGTGCATCACGCGTGCCAGGTGCAAATTGCCCGAACTTTGGGGTCTGATCGCGCCGCATTGCGTGCAGGTCTTGCGCCAATCGCATGGCAGAACGCTAGCCGTGCGCGGTTTGCGAAAGGTCTCTTTGCGCTCGTGAATGCGCCCAGGCGCCGGCTTCCCTGTCGCTCCTCTACTCGCGCAGATGCTTTCGCTTTGGCACGTCGATTGCAGCAAACAGCACCCGAGCTGCTGCGGCGAAATGTCGCGGCGCATGAGATGGGACATGCGTAGATCCATCGCTTCTATTGTGTTGCTCGGCTCCTTGTCGTTCGGCTGCGGGCCGCGGGCAAAGCCGGTCACCTTGGATGTTTCTGCGACTCGTGCTGTCAGCGTCGCGCCGGTGCAACTCGAGCCGGGCGCTGGAAAGGTGACCGCGATTGAGGCATGGGGCGGCGGCAGACACGGATACAAAGAGAGAGATCTCGCAGTCCTCCAGCAGATGCTCGAAGAGACGAATCCGATGCCGGGACCGCCCGAGTTATCACTCCGACTTCACGTCGTGGTTCGACGATTCTTGGTTGCTTTCCACCAGTCGGAAGCCGTCGGCCTTGCGTGCTTTGCGTGGGCGGTGACCAACCCTCAAGCGGAGCTGGTCTTCGCGGAAACGGTTTACGCGTCGGCGTACACGAGTCGAAAGGGCGTGAACGGCGTCAAGGACCCGATTCACCAAGGAATCACGAAACGAGTACACAGTGCAACGCAGGCGGTCGCAGCCGGCCTTCAGCTGGGGCCGCTACCGAGCAAGTTGTACGAGGACTTCGAATCGGCGGCGGCATCGGTTCCAGATGCGCTTGGTCCGATTCTGGTGGTCACCCTCCAGCGTGGCGGCGTGGAACGGGGGGTCGAGTACGCCGGGGAGACCGGTGAGGAGTTTGCGCGATGCGACGACACAGTCGACTGGTACGAACGACTCGGGATCCCGCGACCCCCTGAAGAGGCGGCGCCGGGAGAGGCAAGTCCGCCCGTGATTACTGAGCCGCCGCCGGAAAGTCCCCCGCCATGACTGAGCTCGGCACTTGGCGGTTGAGCGCGTTAGTCATGGCGGTGGCGTTCGGGCTCGCGGCGCTCGCAAGCTGCGCAGCTCGACCCACGCGGGTCACCTTGGACGTACCAGCCAGTCATCCGGTGGAGATCGCGCTCGTCGAGATGGAGCCCGGAGCGGCAAAGGTGGTCAGTGTTGGAACCTACAAAGTGGGCAAGTACAGGTCACGGGACCTCCGCGTGCTCGAAAAGATGCTCGCTCGCACGGTCCCGATCCACGCGGCCCGCGAGGAGTCGTTTCGCGTGCATCTCGTGGTGCGGTCGTTTCTGGTCGTGCACAGCAACAACAAGGGGGCAGGAATCACGTGCGTCGCGTGGGCGCTGACGAACCCAGAGGGCGAGCTCGTCTATGAAGAACAGTTCTATGCCTCGCGGAGCTCACCTCCTCTCAGCATCGGCGGAATCAAGAACCGCATCCACCAGGCGATTGTAAAGAGGGTTCATGACCGGACACAGGACCTTGCAGCAGGGAGGCCCATCAGCCTGCCGCCTGAAGATACGTACGACGACTTCGCACGTGCAGCCTCCAGAGTTCCAACGCGGTTTCGCAGCGAGGGACCGACGATCTTTGGTGGCTACGACCAGTGGGGTTACCCGGTCGGACTACACCGGTCGGTCGAAGGATCTTCACAGAAACAGTCGGCGGATCGCAGCAACCCCATCGACTGGTATCAGCGGCTCCATATCCCCCGACCCCCTGGAGCGCCGCCCCCGATCTTCAGGCACGAGCAGTTCCCTGCGACGGGCTACGAAGTCATCCCCCCGACGGGGTATCCTCAATGAGCTAGCGCCTGGGAACCTGCCGCACGACGCTCGCCAAGCCCGTGTGATACCAGCCTCCGTGGATTTCGGCCTCGACCTCATCGAGCTCGAACAACTCGCCCACTCCACGTTGAAGCGTGTCTTTGAAGCCCTGCTGTGGGAAAAGATGAACCGAGGATGGGTTTCGTGAACATCGAGCCGACGCAGGACTGATGCGCCTGGGGCACCGCGCCACTGAAATCTCGCCAAGCGCGTATGCGAGAACAGCCGGGATCCTGGTTCTCGTCATCCTTGGATGCGCGGGCGTCGGGATGATGTACGTGCCCTCGACGCTGCTGGTCCCTGGGGACGCAGCGGCTACGGCCGACAACATCCGGGCTTCGAAAGGGCTATTTCGGCTCGGGATGGTCGCCGACGCGGCGCTTTTTCTCACAGAGATCGTCTTGGTCGTGGTGCTGTATCGACTGTTCGAACCGGTCAGCAGAACGCTCTCGCTCATCGCGGCGTACGCCAGGCTGACGATGACGGTGATCCAGGGCGTCAATTTGCTCAACAGCATGGCCGTGCTGTTGGTGCTGAGCGGCGCGGCGCACTTGGCAGTGTTCGAGCCGGCGCAGTTGGATGCCCTCGCGTTGTTGTTCGTGGACGCACGGCCAGGTGATCTTCTTGGGCGGCTCTCAGAAGATGTACGCGAGGTTGAGTTGAAGCTGGTGGTAGCTGGTTCTGTACGAGGTGGTCGTCGCGCTGTTCATGCTGATGGAGTAGTTCAAGTCGAAGTTGAACATGGCCAGGTCCACGCTCGTGCCGAAGCGGGCAAGCGCCTGGTAGATGGCGAGCTTCCTCATCTCCCGAGCCATTGCGTGAGGAACGCGTACTCCTTGGTGCGGGCGCGTTGGAGCTCTTTGTCGATGGTCGATTCGATGAGGCTGCCGAGGCCGAAGATCTTGGCTTCGATGGCGAAGGTGTCGGTGCGGCGGCAGTGGCCGTCGCCGGAGGGCTCGATGCGGGCGGTGCCGTGCATGGTGACGGCGTCTTTTCGAGGTTTGCTCTTGGGATCGAGGTTCGCCGGCTGAAACATGCGCCAGGTCCACTCGCCGCTCGCGCGGTCGAGAGTGCCGTGTTCTTCGTAGGCGAAGCTGTCGCCGATGAGCTTTGCGACCGGAGCAGGGAGCTTCATCTTGGGAACGATGAGGAGCGTGCGGGAGGTGTCGCTGATGTCGAGGACGTCGAACGCGCGGGACTCGAGCTCGTCGAGGTAGAGGGCGCGGAGATAGGACTCATCGAAGAAGGACGCCCAGAAGGTGTCGGGGGTGCAGGGGAGCGCGGCAGATGCGGTCGAGGTTTTCATGTGCGTCGGGGCGAATGAGCTTTGGGGCCGCTACTGGGTTCGCGACACGTACACGACGAGGGAGCCGTCTCCGGCGCGACTGACTTGAAGGGTCCATGGGTGGCAGCAAACGTCGCAGTCCCGAATGAGCTCACCTTCGCTTTGGGGGTCGATGTAGACGTCGACGGTTTCGAAGCAGTAGGGGCAAGCGATTTGCGCGGTGTCGTGCATTGAGGTCTAGGATACACGAGGCGGCGAGCGTGGGGGCGCCCTTGTGCATTTGGCCGCACATGCCGGGCTTGGTGCGGGTGGCTGGGTACTTGACGTGGACAGATTAGTGTATATACACGCCTCATGACCAAGGCATCGAGCCCTCTCAACTGCGCCTGCTTCAACACGCGCAAGACTGCCCGGGTGCTGGGGCAGGTGTACGACCGCGCGCTCGAGCCTTCCGGGCTCAAGAATACGCAGTTCACGGCGCTCGCGGTGGCTGATGCCTACGACGGGATCTCGATTACCGAGCTGTCGAAAGCGATGGAAATCGAGCGTACGACGCTGACCCGGAACCTGAAGCTGCTCGAGCGGGATGGGCTGGTGAAGGTGGGGCCCGGCGCCGATGGGCGTTCGAAGACGGTGGTTCTCACGGCCAAGGGCAAGCGCAGGCTCGGCGCCGCCCTGCCCCTCTGGCAGAACGCGCATGAGCGCATGTTGCGGGAGTTCGGCGCCAACCGGTGGAAATCACTTCACAAGGAGCTCGACGCGATGCGGACTAGCCTGCATCGGTGAGTTTTTTTGAAACAATACGTGTAGCTACACGTAAAGGAGATTGCAATGAGTAAGAAGCGTTTTCACAAGCAGGTAGTCGTCGTGACTGGGGCATCCAGCGGGATCGGACGTGCCGCGGCCCTGGCCTTCGCGCGAGAAGGCGCACGGACAGCGTTGCTTTCGCGCTCACGGGAGAAGCTCGAAACGGTGGCCGACGAGATTCGAGCGCTGGGCGGAGATGCGTTCGTTGCAGCGGCTGATGTCGCCTCCAAGGAAGAGGTCGACGCAGCGGTTGCAAGCGTGCTCGACCACTACGGTCGTATCGACGTTCTCTTCAACAACGCGGGGAGGTCCGACGTGGGGCCCACCGATGCGCCGTGGTTCATCGAGGGGGTGCGGGAGATGTTCGACGTCGACTACCTCGGCACGGTGCGCGTGACACAAGCTGTGGTACCCGCCATGCGCAAGCAGGGCTCGGGGCGGATTCTGAACATGTCGTCGGTGATGGGCCGAAAGGCGTTTGCGAAGTTCGGCGGCTACGCGAGCGTGATGCACGCCATCATCGGCTACACGGACGCGCTCCGACAGGAGCTTCGGGGGGCCGGGATTGACGTTTCGGTCATCCTTCCGTCGCTGACGCAGACGCCGCTGCTCTCGAGTGTACGACCCGAAGACATGCCTCCGGCGTTTCGGCGCCTGACGCCGATTGGCGCCGAACAAGTCGCGGAGGCTGCGCTGAACGGACTCGCGCGACGCAAGGCTCGCATCGAGGTGCCGTGGCAGCCGCGGCTGCTGATGTTTGCGCAGGCGCTGTCGCCCCGCCTGGGGGACCTGTTCGCGAGAGTACTGCAAACGCCGCTGTTTGCTTGGTTGTTCGGCACGTTCCGCGGGCGGACGTACCAGCACGGATGACCTCCGCGCAACGAACCTCGAACCTACTCGGAAGGAACCATCATGAGCTATCGAAGTGACATCGCCTTCACCCCGGCCGTCAAAGCTGCACAAGAGGCGCGCGGCTCTCGGGACGGCTACGAAAAAGCGATGGCACGGCATGATTGGGGCGAGCGGGTGAATCCGGCGCTCGCCGAGTTCATCGCGGAGCGCGACTCGTTCTACCTCGGGACGGCGTCGGCCGACGGGCAGCCGTACATCCAACACCGCGGGGGGCCCGAGGGGTTTCTGAAGGTGCTCGACGAGCAACGGCTCGCGTTTGCCGACTATCGCGGGAACCGGCAGTACATCTCGGTCGGCAACCTCGACGAGAACGACAAGGCGTTCCTCTTCTTGATGGATTATCCGAACCGGCAGCGCATCAAGATCTGGGGGCGCGCGGAGTATGTGGAGGGGGAGAGCGAGGTGCTACGCGCGGTGTCGGATCCGGACTATGGAGGGACGCCGGAGCGGGCGATTGTGTTTCACATCGAGGCGTGGGACTCGAATTGCCCGCAGCACATTCGACCGCGCTACGTGGCCGGGTCCCAGTGGTAGTCGAATACGATTGGGGCGTGGTCGGAGAAGCGCGGTTCGGTGGCGATGGACACGTGGCTGGCCGCCGACGCCAGGGCCGGGGTGGCGACTTGGTAGTCGAGGCGCCAGCCGACGTTGCGTTCGCGTGTGGTGGGGTGACGGCTGGACCACCAGGTGTACTGGCCGGGTTCTTTGTTGAGCTCACGAAAGACGTCGACGAAGCCGAGTGGGCCGAAGACTTCGTCGAGCCAGGCGCGCTCTTCGGGGAGGAAACCGGAGCGCGTGCGGTTGGCTCGGAAGTTTTTGAGGTCGATTTCGTGGTGGGCGATGTTCCAGTCGCCGGAGATGACGACGTCGCGGCCGCTTGCCCCGAGCTTGGCGAGGTGCCCGCGGAACTCGTCCATGAAGCGAAACTTGGCGGCGAGGCGCTCTTCGCTGCTGGTGCCGGCGGGGACGTAGAGAGAGACGACGCTGAGCTTGCCGAAGCGGAGCTCGAGGTAGCGACCCTCGGGGTCGAACTCTGCTGAGCCGAAGCCGTGGATGCACTCATCGGGCTCTTGGCGTGTGAAGACTGACACGCCGTGTCGGCCTTTTTGCTCGCCGGGCTCGTAGAAGCAGTGGTAGCCGGCGGGGGCGGGCTCATGCGCCTCCAGCTGCTCGGGGCGCGCTTTGACTTCTTGGAGGCAGACGAAGTCGGCTTCTTGTGCCGCGAGCCAGTCGTAGAAGCCTTTTCGGATGGCGGCACGGAGGCCGTTCACGTTGGCGGAGATGATGCGCACGGAAGGGGTAGCCTAGTCGCTTGCGAAGGGGATGCGAGCTTGTTGGGTTGGGCGTAGCTGCGCACAGGCCGCGGCCTCAGTCGAACAGCGTGGCCGCCTGCTCGGGCGTGAAGCCATCGCCCGGGGTGATGGTGCGGGCGCTTCGATAGGCATCGTCGCCGTCCGACCATTCTTCTCGGGCGAATGCCATCTTGCGGGCGATGTCGTCGCCTGACTTGTCCGCCAGCCACTCCGCGCATCTCGCGAGATCCGGCGTGGACCGCCTGGTGTCGCGGACCGCTTCGACTGCCTCGGCGCGCTCAGGTGAAGCCGGGCTGATGACTCGGGGGTCCATGAAGTTCTTCTTCCGAGTGCGGGGGTTGAGGTTGACGAGGTAGGTGTTGCCCGCACTGACGTCGAGCTCGAGGAGCTGCGCGCGGCGCATGGTTCGCGCGACGAGCAGGAAGAGCGTGTGCTCGCCGGGCTCGAGTGGCACGAGCACATGCTTGTGACCGCCGATGACGGCCACGCATCCGCGTTGCGCGTCGACGACTCGAACCTTCGAGGCTTTCGCTGGGTATCGCTGCCGGACGAGGACGAGGAGAGCTCGCTCGGGCGGCGCGACGTACGGCGACCCCGCGCTCGCCGAGTTGGGTAGCGTTGAGATGCTGGCGATGAAAACGATGACTACGCGCAAGTTCCAGATGGCGCCGTTCGTGCAAAGGCGCTTGCAGTAGGCCGCGGAAGGCATGGGGTGACTGTACAAGAAGGGAGCGCGCGCAGGTGGCGAAAGCACCGTGCGCTTGTACTTGGACGACTGCTTCGGGACCACGCACGTCATCACGCTCGAGGTTACGGACAGCGACGATGAGACGACCGTGTCCGAACCGCGAACGCTGATGATTTGGACGCTTTGCTAACAGCTTCGACGTAACAGGCCGCGCGGCCTGTTGTTTTTCTCG
>JBATLA010000553.1:0-1784 GCA_049669945.1 Polyangiales bacterium
CGCCTGCAGTGTCAGCGCCAGTGTCGGCGCCAGCGACCGCGCCAGCGCCAGCGCCAGCGCCAGCGACGGTGTCCCCATCCGATGCGAAGTCTCGTGTCGACCTCGAGAAGCGCTACCAGTTGGAAAACGACCGCCTCGTCGCTTCGTTCACCAACCTCAACACCGCAATGGTGAGCTTGCAGGTCAAAGGTGAACGCTACCTCGACGGCGACGGCAATCCGCACGAGCTCGTCACCACAGACAAGGCGCGCTACCTGCCGCTGGCCCCGGAGCTCTCCGGCGTGACGATTCCGGCGGACGCCGTATGGTCGGTCGCCGAGGCCAACAAGGATCGTATCCGTTTCAACTGGGCGGGCGACGGTGTGGCGATCACCCGTACGTGGGAGCTCGCAGAGCCGCCCTATCAGCTTCTGTCCGCTATCGAAGTTCGCAACGACGCGGAAAGCAGCAAGTCGGTCGGGCTCGGGATCACCTCCGCCCACTACGTGCGTCGAGAGGACGAGAAAGGCGGCTTCTTCGGGCGCCCCTCCCCAGCGTTGAGTCACGGTATCTGCCAGTACGCCGAAGAAACGATTCGCGAAGACCGCGACGGCTTGTTGAGCGAAGACGAGACGCGCCCGATGCAGCCACAAAGCTACGGCCCCGGGGTCGAGTTCGTCGCGCTGAGCAGCGTGTACTTTGCGATCATCGCCGCGCCGGAGGGCGGCACGGCAGAACGCTGTGATCTCCTCTCGACCGAGCGAGGCGGCACTCTCGAAGACCCGGATGGAAGCCTCTTCGAATCGAGGCTCGCGTACGCGCCGCAGCAGCTCGCCCCAGGTGAATCTGCGACATTCCGAACGGCGGTCTACGCCGGCCCCAAAGATTATGACGCACTCGAGGAGTTCGGTCATCGCTCGACCAACGTCATCGATCTGGGTTGGTTCAGCTTCATCGCACGCGGGATGAGCTGGCTTCTTCGTGCGATCTTTGGCTTCGTTGGGAACTGGGGTTTTGCGATCGTTCTGCTGACACTGCTCGTCCGAGTGCTGCTGCTCCCGGCCGTGGTGCCGCAGTTCAAGAACATGGCGAAGCAGCGGGCGCTCAAGCCCGAGATCGACAAGATCAACGAGCTCTACAAGGACGATCGCGAGAAGAAGGGCGCCGCGATGATGGAGCTCTGGCGCAAGCACAAGGTCAACCCCTTGGGCGGCTGCTTGCCGGTGCTCCTGCAGATGCCGATCTTCTTCGCACTCTACCAGACGCTCTCGACCAGCATCGAACTCTACCATGCGCCGTTCGTGCTTTGGTGGACCGACCTCTCCTCGCCCGACCCGTACTACGTCCTCCCCATCACTCTCGGTGCGCTGATGTTCATCCAGCAAAAACTAACGCCGGTACAAATGGACGCGGCACAGGCGAAGGTGATGCTGTACGCGATGCCACTCATGATGACATTCTTCATGCTACTGCTTCCCACCGGTCTGTGTCTCTACATGGTGACCAGCTCGGCCGTCGGCATCACGCAGCAGCGGTACATGTACTGGAAGATGGACCACGGACCGCCGCTCCTCCCCACCGACGAGGACGGCGAGGACGGTGACAATGACGATCAAGCGGCTGACGACTCGAAGGCCGCCGCACCCAAGCGGGCCAAGTCCCGCGGAAAGAAGAGGACTCGACGTGGACGAGCATAAGAACAAGCCACGCGATGGCGCCCTGTTTCTCGATCAACCTTCGGAGCAGGAAGACCCGTCCCAGTTTGCAGGCGACGGCAAGGCGGAAGAAGCCGCGGAGATTCTGGA
>JBATLA010000554.1:0-7012 GCA_049669945.1 Polyangiales bacterium
CATCGGCCCTTGGTTGACGCGAAGGATGCCCTGCTGCGGCCGATCGAGGTCGACCGCCATGCAAAGGACGACACAGAACGCAACCAGGAGCGGAATGATCGCCCAAGTGCGTCTCGAACCCGCGAGCGACGACTGGTACCCCAGCGTGAGCATCCCCAGCGCCGTAACCACGAAGAGCGCGACCCAGACAGCCAGCGGAACGTGGTCATGGACCCCCATCGTGACGCGTTCGGCGTGTGTGTTCGTCAACGTGCTCAGGGAGTCCATGTAGAAACGGACTTGCGGGTGCTCGCGGTGGGCGAGCGCTTGCAGCCAGAGCTCCTGCTGGATTTCCTCGGAGCGCGCGATCAGGACGGGGAGCGGCGGGTCGGGTGCGACGAACGTGTTGAAGGCTCGCAGCCTCGCGTACTCGGCGAGTTTCTCGTGGGCAACCTTGGTGGCGTCGGAAGGCAAGAGCAGCGCGCGGTCGTATGCCATCCGAACAGCCTTGGCGTCTTCGCGAACGAGCTCTTTGCGACCATTGTGTTTGCTGTGCGCCATGTTGAAGGTGATCGCGAGGGTGAATGCCAACAAGGCGAGCGTCGCCCCGACGATGGACCCGACGGGCCCTTCGTGCTCTGGGTGCTCCCGCCGCGCCTCCCGCGCCCCAATCCATCGGCCGAGGAGAAACGCGAACCACGCAATGGTGACTGCCCCAGCGAGGAGCGTGAGGAAGCCGGCGACGGCCATGATCATGTTGGTGTTCATGGGGTTCTTCGAATCTTTCGTACGGTGGTAGTTAGCTTCTGTGGCACACGCTCCGCCTTCAGCCAACGGAAGTAAACGAAGCCGCGCGGGTGACCGGCCGTGCTGATCCAATTGGGACAACCCGGATCACGATGGGATACGACGAGCTCCCAGCTTCCATCGCCGCGCAGCTCGACTTCCGAGCTATTGAGAGCACAGGGATGGTGGGCGTAGTCGTACGTCTGCAAGTACGGATTCCAGAGGTGGACGCTCCAATAGAGGCACTCCGGCGAGCGCCCGCCAATCACGAGCGCCTCGTCGTCAGCCACTTTGAAGAAGCCAAACGAATGGATGTTGTCGGGCGTCGACCAGTGCCCGGAATCGGCTGACGCTTGCCTTGGCGGGCTCATCTTGTTGTACGCGGGCGGAATCGGCGGCAGCGGAACGGGCGTGATCTTGAACCAACCACGGAGGAACTGCTCGAGCCGGCGGATGCGCTTGCCCATCTCGTCGCCTGTGAGCAGTGGCGGCACCGCCGCGGGATGCTTGGGCTCGATGGACTGTACGCCAGGGTCGTTCTCCATCGCGTCCTTGTCGAGGTAGTACCGGCGCACGATCACGCAGTTGGTCGTCGTGTCGGTTCGAAGCGTGGCGTGGCCCGCGCGCGAAACATCGGCGGTGATCTCGAGCTTGAAGCTTCCGTCGGCGTTGACCGCTACGTCGGGCGCTGAGGCGTTGCTCACGATGTGGAACTTTTTGGGCGTTTCTCCGCCATACGTGGTGAACGCCAAGTATGCGGCGCTCCCGATCGTCCCGGTGATCTCGTAGCCCTCTTCGGGGTTGAGTGGAGCGAAGTAGTAGAGCGCGTCGGCGTTGTCACCGCCGATCTTCCGAATCGGCGATACCAAGCGCACGAAGCGCGGCGCGTCGGGAGAGTTGTGAATGTAGCAATCGAGCCCCACCGCGAGCAGATCGAGCATCGCCGAGTAGCCCTCGGCAAATTCGTTGTCGCGCGTGAGCAGTCGGCGCCACCGGAACTTCCGTTCGTAGCTTCGCAAGACGCCGAGCAGATCGTTGAACGCTTGGGCATCGGCACGTCTCTTCAGTCCCAACATGTGGCGTGTCTTACCCGTCCAAGACGCGGTTTTCCAACCGTCCTGACGCCTGCGGCGTGTTTTTCGACAGGTTTCGCCGTTTCTTCCATAGCCGAGCAGGGGCTTCTTGTGGTTTAGTCGGCGGCAATTCCGCGTGCCGATTGGAGAGACTCGATGACCCGCCGACTTGCCGCCGCCTTGCTCTTCATCAGCATGCTGACCCCCGCGCTCGCCAGCGCCAACCCCGAACCGACAGCGTACGACACGCGAAGCATCTCGATGGGGCTCACGGGCGCGTCGTACTTGGAGCGAGCCTCTGCCCTCGTGCTGAACCCGGCCAACTTGGAGGGCGTCAAGAAGCTCGGCTTCACGGTCAACTTCACCGGAATCCTCACGAACCAGATCGCACCGCTTCAGGGGCCCAACACACGCGGTGAATCCGGGCTTGCGTTAGGACCGCTACCGTCGGGCTTCATCGCCGGGCGGATCGCGCCGCGCGTCGTGTTTGCTGCAGGGTTGGTCATCGAGACGGGCTATGGATCCTCGTTCGACGGCGTGGTTTGCCTCGACGGCGATCCAGTAGGCGGCGCACCCGACTACACCCCCAACACCGATCCCAACCCGGGCCCCAACCAGTGCACGAACCCGGAGCCGCAGGACCTCAGCGTCACGTTCTTCGTCGGCGAGGCCTCGGTGGGTACCTCGTACCGGATCAACGACAAGTTCTGGCTCGGGGTCGCGCTGCGATTGCCCTTCTCGAAGCAGGTCGCAGACCTCTGGCAGAACGTGGGCGCCGCACTTGGTGGATTCGGCTACGGGCGGGTCAAGAACGACCTCAGCGGCGTCGGCTTCCCGTCACCGCGCATCGGCATCACGATCAAGCCGCATCGGAAGGTCGGCATTGGCATCATGTACCGCATGTGGTCGACGATTAGGCTCAACGGCGAAACCGAGACCTCGATCCTCACGAACCCAGACGGCAGCCCACGCACGCTCAACTCCACGGCGGATTGGTACATCCCTCACGCTCTCCAGTTCGGCGTGTCCTACAAAGCGAATCCGCGGCTGTTGCTCGCATGGGAGCTTCGCCTGCAGTTCCACGGGGCCACGAATCAAGGCAACCGAAACCAGACCGTCACGGCTAGCGACCCGGAGGGTCAGCTTCCCCCCTTCACGACGGTCGTGGGTTTCGGATGGAAGAACGTCTGGAGCGCAAAGTTCGGAGTGGAGTATCGGTTCAAGAAGGATGTGCTGTCCTTTCGCGGCGGCATGAACGTCGCCGACTCGGCAGCCACGGAGGCATGGGCCCAGTACTTCACGCCCCCGCCTGGGATTAGCGTGACGGGCATGGCCGGGCTCGGGTTCTACTGGGACGACCGGAACGACAAGAGCGTCAAGGATAAATACCTGCTCGATATCGGCACCCTGATCGCCTACAGCGGAACGAAGATCGGGGATGAGTACATCGGCCAAGAAGCAACCATCCCAGGAACGAGCGACACTCAAACGCTCTGCTCCCGCGAGCAAGTCGTTCGCACCGGATGCCCCGGCCGGATCGGTGTGTTCACCTACTGGGCGTCGGTGTCGTTCACACTTCAGTACTAGCCGGCTCCAGGAGCACCTTGACCGCCCCTGATTCACGGTGATTCGCGGCGGCCGAGAGCGCCTTGCGGTAGTCGTCGAGCGCAAAGGTGTGCGTGACCATGTCCTGCACCGGGATACCGGTCTCGACGAGCAGATCGTGCGTGACCTGGAACGTGTGCTTTCGTTCGCCGTGCCACTCCTCGCGGCCGTAGCCGACGAAGCCCTTCACATCGAGCTCGCGGGCCCAGAGGAAGCTGAGGTCGAGCCTGGGGATCTCGGGCGCGCAGCCGAGGACGACGATACGCGCGCGCGGGGCGGCGTACCGTAGGCATTGGTCGAGCGAGCCGGCGTTTCCAACGCAATCGAAGATGAGCGGGAACCCGCCGCCGGCGTATACCTCCGCGCCGATGATCGGCTTGTAACCCTTGGCACCGGTTGCAATGAGGGCCTGTCGCGCTTCGTCGCCGGGGGAGACGATGTCACTTGCACCGAGGCTCTTGGCGAGTGCCGCCTCGTGGGGCCGCTTCACTTGGGCGAGCAGCTCGCCTTCGTAGCCGGCCGCGCGAAGCGACCAAATCGTACCGAAGGCGATCGGCCCACTTCCGATGACGAGCACGGGGCCATCGCCCAACGGGCGCACGTTGAGGACGGCGTGCATCCCAATCGATAGGGGCTCGATGAGCGCGGCCGCGCGATTCGGGAGCGCCTCGTCGACCGGGAAGAGGTGGCTCTCGTGTGCGATCGTTCGCTCCGCCCAACCTCCCGGAAGGTCCGCGTGGTAACCGACGATCGTGCCGCGCTGCAAAGGCTGGCCAGCCATGCGGAGCGCGCCCACGTCTCCCGCACGTTCGCAGGTACCATGGAGGCCGGTCGCGCAGGAGCCGCACTGGGCGTCACCGGCGTAGCCGCGCATGACGCACGAGATGAACGGGTCAACCACCACGCGCTCCCCGACTTCTACCCGCCGGACCGCGGGTCCACGCTCGATCACACGAGCGAGGATCTCGTGCCCCAAGACGGCTGGGAACGAGCCAAAGGGCTCCATCGTCGGGCTCGCATAGTAGCTCAGCGTGGAGATGTCGGTGCCGCAGATGCCGGCGGTCAGCACCTCGAGGCGCACCCAGTCGTCCCCCGGAAGCGGGGGCTCGGGGACATCTCGGTATCGCACACCGCTGAGCCCGCCAAACAGAGCGGACTCGGTGAGGCGGCCGAGACTCTTGCCAATCAGAAACCCGGGAACAGTGACGTTGAAGGTGACGGCGCGCATGCGACGGAGTGTTTCACCCCCGAGCGTGCGCGTCGAGCCAGTCTCCGATGCGGGGCCAGACCTCCCGGCTCGCCTCCTTGCTCACGATCATCTCGACGTGGCCGTAGTCCATGCTGAAGCCCTGGTTCGCTCCGAGCAGCACCCACTCCTTGTCCTGGGTGCCGTGCGCGTCGAACATGAACCGGCAGCCGGGCACCGGATCGCTGCGGTCATTGGCCGCAGCGAACGCGAGCAGTGGGACCCTCGAGCGACGAATGCCGTCCCAGTAGTCGCGTCCGTCCTCCGTCCGCCACTCTGCATTCGGTCCCTTCCATCGAAAGAAGTCCAGCATGTAGCCCCGTGACTCGGGCTCCGGCCCGAGGCGCAGTAGCCCGGCTGGCACCCGCCCGAGCGCGCTGAGAACCGTCCACGCGGCCGCTCGGGTAAGCGGCCGCTTGAGCCATTCGTCTCCCTCGGTGATGTTGGCGCCAAGCACCACGGCCGAGTGCATGTCGTCCTCGTTTAGCCAACCGCCACCAATCGCACCGAGGATCGCGACCCCGCCCCAGGAGTGGCCGATCCAGTGCGCGCGCCCTTCCCGCTCGCTCGCGACCAATCGCTGCACAGCGGGAAGATCGAAACGCATCTGATCCTCGGCGTTCCAGTCACGATACCGCCGGTCCCGCGGCGAGCGTCCATGGCCTCTCACCTCGGGGATCCAAACATCGTACCCCCGCTCTCGAAGATACGGACCAAGCCCGAGGCCCTTCTGAGAAACCCAGAAGCTCCGCTGGCAAAACGTCCCGTGGACGAGAATCACAGGCACGCCCTGAGACGCCTCGTCGCCGAGGCGGGTCACTGCGATCTCCACGTCGTCTTTCGTGGTGATCCGGTAGACGAACGCGGGCTCGGGCCCGATTTGATCGCGCTCGACGCCCATGCGTTCAGGTGTCCGAATCGAGCTCGGGGTAGTGTCGAAAGACGCCGTGCTCGTTGAACGGAAGCCGGCGAGGAGATGCGAGGTAGTCGGCAATCCGCGGACGCGCGGCGACCCGGTCGCGAAGCGCGAGGACCGAGGGGGTCGACGAGCAGACGTCCGCGAGGGCGTTGGGGAAGGCGTAGCGGAGACCCTCGAAGAGCTGAAACAAGGCGAGGTCAGGATAAGTGAGCGCACCGCCCATCAGCCAGGGCCCGCCACTTCGTTCAATCACGCGCTCGAAGTAGCCGAGGAAGTTCGGCAGGCGCTCCTCTCGGAACTTCGCCGCCGCTTGTAGCGCCGCCTCCTTCTGATCCTCGTAGTAGAGCATCGCGCTGATCGGGTGGTGGGCGTCGTGCGCTTCGTCGGCGACGTCGCCAACCGTGAGTTGAAGCTGAAGCGCTTGCTTGCGTCGCCCCGGGTCATCCGGTGCTAGGCCGTGCCGTTCGCCGAGATACGCACAGATGGCCGCGGACTGCGCCAAGACGAGCTCGCCATCCACGAGAACCGGAGGCGCGTAGGGAGGGTGGCCCGGCTGCTCCCCCTGCACGAAAGCCAACAAAGGCTTGAATCCGCCACCTTCTGCTTCCGGCATCCGCGCCACGTCGACATACGGTGCTCCGGCTTCTTCGAGGACGAGTCGCACGAACTCCCCGCGCCCCTGCAAGATGGGCCAATAGTACAGCTGATAGGGTTCTGGCATTGCACGTACTCTAGCAGGCGCGGTACCTTCGCCGAATGACGAACGTCGCCGTATTGGGAGCCGGGGCTTTTGGCACAGCCCTCGCGATTCACAGCCATTCGCTCGGCCATCGCACGCGTGTCTGGGCCTTCGACAGGGGGCTACCCGAGGAGGTCGCAGCCAAAGGCGAAAACAGCGCCTATCTTCCCGGCTTTCCGACGCCGTCCGACATGGAGTTCACGAACGACATGGCCGAAGCGCTCGAGGACGCGGACCTGGTCATGTTGGTCGTGCCTTCGGGGTTCATGCGCTCCGTGACCGCCCAAGCGGCGCCGCACATCCCGCCCAAGGCCTTGATCACGTCGACCGCCAAGGGGATCGAGCAAGACAGCCTCGCGATGATGAGCGAGGTCATCGCGGAGACACTGCCCGATCACGCGGCGCATGCGACGTATCTCTCCGGTCCGAGCTTCGCCAAGGATCTGGCGTCGCGCTTGCCGGCGGACGTCAGCCTCGCAGCCAGCGACATCGAGACAGCGCGCGGCGTGCAGGAAATTCTCCACTCGCCGCTCCTCCGCGTGTACGCCAGTGATGACGTGGTCGGCGTGCAGCTCGGGGGCGCCCTCAAGAACGTGATCGCCGTCGCATGCGGCGCGGCTTTCGGGCTCGGCATGGGAGCCTCGGCATTGGCCGCCGTCATGACA
>JBATLA010000555.1:0-8367 GCA_049669945.1 Polyangiales bacterium
CCCCTGGACCCCGCTCGCAGCCGCAAAGGACAGCACGATGACCCAATCGGAATCAGGCACTGACGCTGAACGCTGAACGCTGACGCTGAACGCTGACGCTGACGCTAACGCTGACGCTGACGCTGTCGCTGTCGCTGAACGCTGACGCTGACGCTGGCGCTGGCGCGCGAGCCCGAAGGGCGAAGCCCGGCGCCAGTGCGCCGCCAAGGCCTTGCGAAGCAATGCCGCGGAGGGAGGACTACGGGTGGTGGTGGATGGGTCGGATGTGACCAAACGCTGCGAGAACTACTTCAGCAGCCCTTTCCCCGGCACGAAATTCACCTCCAGCCGGATCCCATCCGGATCCTCGAAGAGGATCGAGTAGTACCCGGGAGCCCAGATGGCCTCTTCGGGGCCGTGCACGATCTCGGCGCCGAGCTCCTTGACGAACGCGTACGCCTCGTCGACGTCTTCGCGAGTGCGGGCGCGGAAGCAGATGTGGTGCAGCCCGATCCGATTCTGGTCGAACCGCTCGCCGCGGTTCTCCGCCGGGGCCTCGCGAATCGCGAAGCCGGTTCGGCCACCCACACAGTAATACGTCCCGGGGATGTCCATCACGTTCTGTAGGCCGAGGAACGGAAGCAGCTTGCTGTAGAACGCCCGCGCGCGATCGAAATCGCCGACCGTGACGAACGTGTGTGCGATGCCGTTGACCTCCATTCGGGTCTTCTCAGCGAAGCTCCGACGAGCGCTTACCGAGCAAGCGCCGCGCGATGATCAGCAACTGGATCTGCTGGGTGCCCTCGAAGATGTCGAGGATCTTCGAGTCGCGCGCCCACTTCTCGAGGAGCTCGTCCTCTGCGTAGCCGACGCCCCCGCAGAGCTCGACGCAACGCAGTGTGACGCGGTTGGCCACGCGGGCGGCCTTGGCCTTCGACATCGAGGCCTCCATCGAGTTTGGAATGCCGTTGTCCGCCATCCATGCTGCCTTGAGCATCAGCAAGCGGCCGGCTTCCCAGTCCGCCTCCATTCGAATCAGCTCGGCCTCCGCGGCGGTCTTGTTGAAGAGCGAGCCGCGGTAGCGAACCTCGACGCCCTCCTTGGCGAGGAGTGCGCGCGTGTGCTCCAGCGCAGCTCGCGCGAGGCCGACCGCCATCCCCGCAACGATTGGGCGGGTGTTGTCGAATGTTTGCATGACGCCACCGAACCCCTTCTTGGTATCGATGTCGGCGGTCCCCAAGATGTTGTTCTTGGGGATCCGGCAATCGGTCAGGGTGATGCTCGCCGTATCCGAAGCACGGATGCCGAGCTTCTTGTCGAGCCGCACGACCTCCATCCCCGGAGTGCCGTGCGCAACGACGAATGACTTGATGGCCGCTCTGCCGAGATTGCGATCGAGGGTGGCCCAGACGACGACAGAGTCGGCGCGGCTCCCCGCGGTGACGTAGATCTTCTCGCCGTTGAGCACCCACTCGTCGCCGTCGAGTTGCGCCGTGGTCCGAATGTTGGCCGAATCGGAGCCAGCGCCAGGCTCCGTGATGGCCATCGCCGCCCACACGCCATGGAAACGCTTCTTCTGTTCGCCGTCGGCGACCGCGGTGATGGCGGCGTTGCCGAGCCCCTGGCGCGGAATCGAAAGCGCGAGACCGACGTCACCCCAGCAGAGCTCGGTGAGGCCGAGGCAGGTAGACATGTTCCCCCCATTTCGAACACCCTCCTTGCGCTCCTCCTCGCGCCGGAGCCCATCGACGCCTGCGCCGCGTTCGCCCGAGCCTGCGCTGAGTCCGTCCATCAGCGCCGCGAGCATGTCGAGCTCCTTCGGGTACTCGTGCTCGGCGCGGTCGTACTTCCGAGAGATGGGTCGAAAGACGTGCTTGGCGACTTGGTGCGCCTGGTTGACGATCGGCTTGAGGCTCTTTGGAACTTCGAGATAAATCATCGGGGCCTCCTACACGAGCAGATTGCCGTCCATCACACCGACGGCTCTCAAGTGGCGGTACCACATCTCGATGGGGTGATCCTTGATGAAGCCTGCCCCGCCGAGCAGCTGCACCCCGTTCGTCCCAACCTCCATCGCCTTGTCGGCGCAGAGGGTACGCGCGAGGTAAGCCTCGCGCTGGCACTTGAGTCCCGCGTCGATGCGCCCGGCAGCCCGGTACACGAGCATTCGCATGGACTCCACCTCGATCCCGATGTCCGCGATCATGAACGCCACTGCTTGACGGTGTGAAATCGGCTCACCGAAGGCGACGCGGTCGTTGCAATACGGGACCACGTAGTCGAGCACCGCTTGCGATGCACCGACCGCCATCGCGCCCCACGCAACGCGTGCGCGGTCGACGGCATCACGATAAGCGGCCTTGCCGCGGCTCTTCAACGCAGCCTCGCCCCCGAGCAGTGCGTCGTGGGGCACGCTCACGCCGTCGAGCTTCAAACGGCCAAGGGAAGCCGAGCGCAGCCCCATGGCCGGCTCGTCGGTCACGTAGACGCCTGGCGCATCCCGCTCGACGATGAACATGCGCGGACCGATCTTTGGGATCTCCGCCGCGACCAGGATCCACTTGGCCGTGCCTGCCAAGGCAACTGCCGACTTCTCGCCATTCAACGTGTAGCCGGAGGAGCTCTTCTTGGCTGTGGTGCGTAGCGCGCCCGGGTCGAAGAGCGGATGCGGCTCGACGACCGCGACCGTGGCTTCCGTTTCCTCCCCATCGACGAGCGGCCGCAACAGCATTGCTTGCTGTCGCTCGTCACCCCAAGCGACGACCGCATTGACGAACGACAAAGGCGCGAGCGCCGCATACGCCAGACCCATGTCGCCCCGCGCGAGGTCTTCGGCGATCAGCATCTGCGAAACGGCGGACACCTGCTCCGCTGCGCCTCCCAAGGCTTCAGGCACGGACATCGCAATCGCGCCGAGCTCGCTGAACGTATCCAAGAATCCGTCCGGAGGCGCGCCCTGATCGTCGGCTTCACGCGCGGCAGGCTGCATGACTTCGTCGGCGAAGCGCCGAAGCGTGTCCCGCATGAGCTGCTGCTCCTCGCTGAGGCTCAAATCGAACTTGCGCGAGGTCCGGGGGCGCTCGCTCGCTCGCTTGGGAGAAAGCCGCTTCGCGGCCTTGGCCGCGGTTTCAGCCACGCGCTTGGCGCCCTCGTACACGAGCTGCTGCGTCCGTTCCTCGAGCCCGAGCCGCTCGACGAGCGAGGATTCTGCGATCCGATTGAGCGCACGGAGGCCGCCGCCCATCACCTCGTTGATGATCTTCTCGTTGTCCACGTGAGGATGCTGCGCTGCTCTCAAATGATGGTCAACACGGCCACCTGAGACCTGCAGCACGCACCTGCACCCGAGCGCGCGGAGGGGCGCAGGTTTTGCGGGGTGTATAGTGCGCTGGATGCTCAGCGGGCTCGACAAGGCGCTCATCGCCGCGCTCACGCTCGCCCTGATGGTGGGCATGGGTGCCTCGTTGACACCCTCCGACTACGGGAGGGCGCTCCGTCAGCCGAGGGCGGTGCTCGTCGGATTGCTTTCGCAGTTTGGATGGATGCCGCTTCTCGCATACCTCGCGATTCAAAGCTTTGACCTGAAAGGCACGGATGCCCTCGGGCTTCTCTTGATGGCCTGCGCGTCGGGCGGAAACGCGAGCAACATGCTGACATACTTCGCGCGCGCCGACCTCGCGCTAAGCATCTCGATGACGGCCATCTCCACACTGGCGTCGGTCATCCTCATGCCAGCCTTACTCTACGGCTACGCCGCCGCGCTGTTGGACGCGCCGATGCAGGTCCCCTACCTCGCGGTGATGGGGACGCTGGCGCTGATGCTGCTCCCCATCGCCGGAGGCATGTGGATTCGCCACCGCTCGCCCGTGACAGCCGCCAAAGTCGAGCGGGTCGGCTCGATCTCGGGCGCCGTGCTCCTCATCGTCTTGCTCGTCACGAGTGTCTCCGACCAAATCGACCTCGTGCTGACTGCCGAAGACGCGAGCTTGTTGGCGTGCGTGTTCGTCGCGACGAGCGGAATGGTCCTCGGTTACCTGGCTGCCCGACTCAGCGGACTCGGGCCTCGGCAACGGCGCGCAGTGTCTCTCGAGACCGGAGTGCAGAACGCGCCACTCGCAATCGCAGTCATTGTCGCGACCTTCCCGCAAGCCGACCAAGACGCACTTCTAAAGCTGCCGTTCCTCTACGCGATGACGGCGTTGTGCGTGGGCACAGTCGCGACTCTGGCCTACCGTCGCTTCCCGACCGCATGAACGCCCGAGAGAAGCTCGCGGCGCACTATCCTAGTCGCCGGGCAGCAGCCGGCCGACGCGCTGGTACTTGCCCTCGAACATCTCGATCCACTCCTCGAGCTTGTCGAGCTCGTCTTGGTCGAGCCCATGCATGTCGCCGGTGAAGAGATCCGAGTCGAACGCGACCTTGGCGAGCGCGCGGGTGCAATCCTTGCCAGCAAACATTCCGTACGGCCCGCCCGTGCCGTAGAAGTCTCGGCCGCGGCCTACATCATAGACCTGACCGCGGATCGCGAGCAGCAGGGGCTTGCTGGGGTCCGAGCCGTCGTATTGGGCGAGCTCGGCGAGTGTGTAGTCGCGCTCCTCCGCCTCTGGCAGGGGCGGAGGCGGTGCGTCTTTCTTTGCAAACAGGCGGGAGAAGAAGCCCACCCCGTGAAGCTACTCGCTCCCGGACAAGGCGCCAGCGCCACCCATGTGGTAGCCCTCCTCGCCGTGGAGGTTGGTGTCGAGGCCTTCGCTCTCCTCATCGTTGCTGACGCGGAGGCCGATCGTGGCATCGATGACCTTGAGTAGGACGATCGTTACGATGGCCGAATACGCGGCGGCAGCGAGCACGCCGATGATGTTCTCGATGAAGAGCTCGCTATTGCCCGCAATGAGGCCGTCGGTTCCGCCCCAAACGGCGGCCGCGAAGACACCGGTCAACACCGCGCCAAGCGCGCCGCCTACCCCGTGGATCCCGAACGCGTCGAGCGCATCGTCGTAGCCGACCTTGCTCTTCAGCATGACCGCGCCGTAGCAGACCGGCCCGGCGATGAGCCCCATCAAGACGGCCGACATCGGGCCTACGAACCCGGCAGCGGGGGTGATCACGACCAAGCCGGCCACCAAGCCCGACGCTACACCGAGCGCGGTGGGCTTCCCCTGCTTGATCCACTCCGCGATGGCCCAAGCGAAGGCTGCAGCGCCGGCGGCCACGTGCGTGTTGACCAATGCGAGCGCCGCGTTGTCATTCGCTGCAAGGGCACTGCCAGCGTTGAAACCGAACCAACCAAACCAGAGCATGCCCGCGCCAAGCAAGGTGAGCGTCAGGTTGTGCGGGGGCCCAGGTCGCTTGCGCCGACCGAGGACGATCGCGCACACGAGCGCTGCGGCGCCTGAGGAAAGATGGACCACCGTACCGCCCGCAAAGTCGAGGGCGCCACGGGCGCCAAGCCAGCCGTCCGGGCCCCAAACCCAATGGCAAATCGGATCGTAGACCAAGGTCGCCCACAGCACGATGAACACCAGATACGCGGAGAACTTCATGCGTTCCGCGATGGCGCCAGAAATCAGCGCCGGTGTGATGATCGCGAACATCATCTGGAACGCCATGAACAGAATGTGCGGAATCGTGGACCCCTCCTGAGGCTCCAGCCCGACACCGTTCAGAAAGGCGAACTCGAACCCGCCGATGAAGCCCCCGCCGACGTCCGATCCGAACGCGAGCGAGTAGCCGATGACGACCCACTGCAGCGTGATGATGCCGAGCGCGATGAAACTGTGCATGAACGACGAGAGAACGTTCCTCGAGCCGACCATCCCGCCGTAGAAGAGCGCCAAACCCGGCGTCATGAGCATGACCAATGCGCACGACACCATGAGCCATGCGGTATCCGCTTGATTGAGAGCTTCCATCCCCGGTTCCTCCTGTTTTCGAAGTCGGCAGAGGCTAGATCCGAGCTGTTTCCGCAGGATGTGGCGAAGGTTTCCAACGTGTTTCAAAGGCGCCGAAACCAGGGGTGCAATCACCCCAGATATCGGGTACAACTCCCCTCCTGCGAGCCATACCCAGGGACGGGTGGCTACCGCAACCGGCCCCGAGCCGACAAAACAAGAGAGGCAAATATCAATGGAATCCGTAGCTGAGTTCTTCGAGAAGTTTGAGAAGAAGGCCGCCGAAAACAACGACGCGGCGACCGCCCCGAACGCGGTGTACCAATTCAATATCACCGGCGACGGTGGCGGCGACTACTACTTGGACCTCACGAAGGGCAAGTCTGGCGACTTCGTCGGCCATGGCACCCACGACGGCCCAGGCGCCACCATCACGGTTTCGGACGAAGACTGGCTCGGCATGATCAATGGCACGCTCAACCCGATGCAGGCCTTCATGTCCGGCAAGATCAAGATCGACGGCGACATGACGCTGGCGATGAGCCTCCAGCAGGTGATGAACCTCGCGCAGGACTAAACGTCCTGCGTTGGAATTCGATCAGGGTGGCTTCTTGTTTGAGAGGCCACCCTTTTTCGTGAGCCATGCCGTCATCTAATCGACCAAGCGACTCGACACGCACACGACTCAGTCCGGAAGACCGGCACGAGCAGCTTCTGCGGGTTGCGTCGGAGATTATCGCGACGGACGGTGTCGACAACGTACGGATTCCGTACGTCGCCTCGGCGGCGGGAGTAACGCGGCCGGTCGTCTACAAGTTCTTCCCGAACCGCCACGAGCTCATCAAAGGTGTGCTCGAGGACTTCCGGGACGACTTCGCGCGACGCACGCCCGACATCCTGCACATGGAAGGAGACGCCGACGTTGCGACGATCGCCCGCGCGTTCATCGACGCTGCTTGCGACACAATCGAGGCCCGCGGCTCCGGCGGGTGGCAACTTCTACGCTCCTCCGTTCACGACCCAGAGATCTCCGAGATCTGCAAGGAATTCCGCGTGCTGCTCGTGCAGCCTTGGTTGATCCCGCTGCGCGAGCTGACAGGCGTCGACGACGCCGAGGCGCTCGCGCTTGCCGACATGTTTCTCACGGGTGCCGGTGAGATCCTTCAGCGATGGATCGACGGCGAATTCTCGCGGCAACAAGTAGCCACGCTGCTCGGGCGGATCATCCTTGCCGTACTGAACGAGTTCACGGAGTAGGAGCACCATGGTTTCCGAGATATTCGACGCCGCAAAGTGGACCGAAGTCCCAGGCTTCGATCTGCAAGACCTCACGTACCACCGCGCCAGGGATCAAGGCACCGTGCGGATCGCGTTCAATCGACCCGAGGTGCGCAACGCGTTTCGCCCGGGCACGGTCGACGAGCTCTACCGCGTACTGGATCATGCGCGCCAAACGTCCGACGTCGGCTGTGTGCTTCTCACCGGCAACGGCCCTTCCCCGAAAGACGGCGGGTGGGCCTTCTGCTCAGGTGGTGACCAGCGCATCCGTGGCAAGGACGGCTACAAGTACGAGACGGAGTCCGCCGGCGAGATCGACCCGGCGCGGCTCGGCCGCTTGCACATCCTCGAGGTGCAGCGGCTTATTCGGTTCATGCCGAAAATCGTGATCGCAGTCGTGCCGGGTTGGGCGGTCGGTGGCGGCCACAGCCTCCACGTCGTTTGCGATATGACCATCGCGAGCGAGGAGCACGCTCTCTTCAAGCAAACGGACCCCGACGTCGCCAGCTTCGACAGCGGCTACGGCTCGGCCCTCCTCGCGAGGCAGGTCGGGCAGAAGAAAGCGCGCGAGGTCTTCTTCGTTGGTCTGAATTACAGCGCCCAGGAGGCCGCGGACATGGGCATGGTCAACGCCGTCGTCCCGCACGCCGAGCTCGAGGACTTCGCCCTCTCCTGGGCACTGGAAATCAACTCGAAAAGCCCGACTGCCATGCGAATGCTGAAGTTTGGCTTCAACATGATCGACGACGGATTGGTCGGGCAGCAGCTCTTCGCCGGGGAGGCCACGCGCCTCGCGTACGGCACCGAAGAGGCCCAGGAGGGTCGCGACGCGTTCCTCGAAAAGAGGCCCCAAGATTATCGAAAGTTCCCGTGGCACTACTGAGCACAGAGCCTGACCACAGCAAAAAGCCCCGATCTAGGTTACACTGTCCTACTTGGAACCAGATCTAAATCGTGCAAAACCAGCACATAGAAGAACGGAGTAAGTCATCTCAAACAAGATATTCGTAGGGAACCTCAACTTTGCCACGACAGACGAGGAGCTTCGTGAGCTCTTTGGCGAGATCGGCGAGGTAGTTGATGTTCACATTCCCAAGGACCGAGAATCAGGCCGCCCCAGAGGCTTTGCATTCGTCCGGTTCGGCGCCGAAGAGCACGCCCAGAAGGCCGTTGAGCAGTTCCACGGCCGCGAGGTCGGAGGGCGCCCGCTGCGCCTTGATAT
>JBATLA010000556.1:0-3267 GCA_049669945.1 Polyangiales bacterium
CCGATAGACAGAGCCAGGATGCCTGCCACTACCGTCTTTTGAACCATGGGATTCCCCTCGCTGTAAGTTGCCCACCGCGGGCCCTCGGTCGGCACGGTACCACGAGAACAATCGTGGCGGCGAGGCACGTGCGCTGAAGCTGGCCCTGCTACCTTTGGCGGTCGAGGCGGCGTTCCAGGCGGCTCACTCGTCGTTGTGCCGCGGCATCGCCTTCAGCCGGGGCGGTTTCGACCGCATGCTCGAGTGCCTTCGAAAGGTCCTTGCGGCGGTGTTCGTAGAACTTGGCGAGGGCGAGTCGTACGGCCGCTCGGAGGGAATCGGTGTTCGCGGCGTCTAGCGCAGCAACGAGGGCGCGCTCCTCGTCATCGACTTCGCCGCCCTTTCGTGCCATCCGCGCGTTGAGCATGCACGCCTCCACCGTGCACGCTGCTTCGCCCCCGCCATTGGCGGCAGCCGACGCAAACGACCGGGCGCGCGCCTGATCCCCTGTGCGTTCGGCCACTTTGGCGTAGGCCAAATGGTCTCGTGGGTCGTCGCCACCGTGCACTTCGTCGAAATGGCTCACGAGCTCGGCAACGAGCGCAGCGAGCGCGATCAAGTCGTTGGCGTTATGCTCGATCACCTTGGCCATCGGCGACACGTCGCCACCGTCGAGGTAGTCGAAGTAGAGCTGCGGGATCAGCGCACCGGAGACGTCGTCTTCACGGTACATCCCAAGCACCTTCCGCTCGAGCTCGACGAGTCGCACCGACTGGAGACGGGCCTTGAGCACGCGACGGGCGCAATGCAGCAAGTCGAGATGGGGCGGCAAGGCGGGCGCCGGGACGCGATTTAACACGAAGCGCGTGCGCAAGAGCGGCCAGTCGAACGCCTTACCGTTGAACGACACGACGCATGAGCTCTGCTGCACCCGCTCCCGCAGGCGATGCAGCATGGGCGCTTCACGCCCCATTTCCGGCAGGAATAGCTGCTGAATTCGCATCGATTCGTCTTCGAACCAGGCGATGCCGATCAGAAACGGCACCGTGCCGGTCCCCCCCGCAAGGCCGGTGGTTTCAGTGTCGAAGAAGAGCGCGCGCCGAAGATCGATCGACTCGAACGCAGGGTCCAGCGCAAGCTGCGCGAGCCGCTCGGTCGACACCTCGAGCGCCTTCGCAATGGGAGTGCGCCCATGATGATGACGCGGCTCGAGGTACTCGTCGATGAGGTGAAGGTCCCCATGCTCGGTGGGTCGAAGGGCGCCGGGGAGCGCCCCGCGGACGCTGGTCACGTCCAGCTTCCTCGGAGTGGTTTGCGCTAAACGCTGTAGGCCTCTCTTGATCGACATCGGCTTCAGTGCGTGGCGCTCACGCCCGCCGCATCCAAGAGGCCGAGCACCAATTTCTTTCGCGCGGCTTCAGGCTCTTCGCCATCGGACGCGTCGGGACCAATGCAGCCCGGGCAACCTTCGTCGCAATCGCACGTTTCGATCAAGTGCCGGGCGCGGCGCAGGAGCTCCTCTCGCTCTTCGAAGAGGCGCGACGCCAGCCCGATTCCGCCCGCCACCGTATCGTAGAGAAAGATCGTCGGATCAAACCCTGGGCCCTGCCCTTTGCTGGGAGGCGCCTCGTCTTCGTTGCGGCTCCCAAGCGTGCGGCCGAGATCGCGCGGATCGATCATCAGGCCGACAGCGCCAACGACGTGCATCGCCTTGCTGAGCCCCCGTAGGGCGTCGACCACCACTGCACGCGGCTCGGGCTGGCTTTGCACGAAATCCTCGGAAAACGTGAGCCAGAATGCGGTCGTGTGTTTCTGCATCTCCGGAAGATGCACTTCGCCGTAGCCCACGTTCTCGTGCGTGTGGAATTTGATCTTCTTGTACCCGACGACCTTCTCGATGACGCTCACATCGCCAAGCCCTGCCTCGAGTGGCACCTCACCCAAGTCGACCGTCGCGCCCTCGTCTTGCTCGATCACAGTGACCTTGGTGTGCGTCATCGCAGTCGTGTAGTAGTCGGGCTTCACCCGCCGAACGAAGGCCTTGTGATTGTCGAAGTCGAGGCGCTCGACCTGATACTGCCCTCCCTCGTGCTGATAGATCGCCTGTTCGTGGAGCATCGTGTGGGTGCTCCGCCAATCCATCTCCGCGATGGTGCGGCTCCCGTCGAGATCGATGATGACGAAGTTGTCCCAGCTCGCGCTTCGAAGTGACACGTTGTTGGCCGGGTAGCTGTCCGATGCCCAATGATAGATCGACCCCGCGGACGTAGACGTCGGGTGCACGATGCCGTTGTCGGCTAGATAGTCGAGCGCATCGGCAAGCGCATCGTCTGGAACGTCGCCGTACACGTCGTCGGGTTGAAATGGGAGCTCGAACGCTGCGCACTTGAGATGCTGAATCAGGATTTCGACGTTGTCTGGGTCGATGCGCGCGTGCTCGATCGGCGCCGAGACGAGCTGCCTCGGGTGGCGTGCCATGTATTGGTCGACGGGATTGCTCGAGGACACGAGCACGGAGAGCGAGAGATCTCGCCGCCGCCCCGCCCGCCCGAATCGCTGCCAGAGCCCCGCCATCGTCCCCGGATACCCGGCACACACGACCGCATCCAGCGCCCCGATGTCGATGCCGAGCTCGAGCGCGTTGGTCGCCACGATGCAGCGGATTTCGCCGGCCCGAAGCGCGGCTTCGATGCGTCTACGGGTCTCTGGCAGGTAACCTCCGCGATAGGCGTGAATCGCGGCGGCGTCGATGTGGTCGCGCGCAAGCCGGTCGCGAAGGTACTTGAGCATGACCTCGACACCGTTGCGCGAATTGCCGAACACCAGCGTCGGGACCCCCGCGCGGACCAGATCGCGAGTGAGACGAACGGCGGTCTTGATGTAGCTTTGCCGAATGCCGAGCTCGGCATTCACGATGGGTGGATTGTAGACGACCAATTGTCGCGGACCGGTTGGCGCTCCGCTTTGATCGATCAGATCGACCGGCTCGCCGCAGATGCGGGACGCATGCGCCTGGGGGTTGCCGATCGTCGCAGAGGCAAACAAGAACGTCGGCGACGAGCCGTGGAAGCGCGCGATGCGGAGCAAGCGTCGCATCACGTTGGCGAGGTGCGATCCAAATACGCCGCGATAGGTGTGGAGCTCATCGACGACGACGTACTTGAGATTCGAAAACAGCCGTGCCCACGCCGTGTGGTGGGGCATGATGCCGGCGTGCAGCATGTCGGGGTTGGTGAGGAGCACGCCTGCGCGCTGCCGGGCGGCGCGACGCGCGTCGACGGGCGTGTC
>JBATLA010000557.1:0-5962 GCA_049669945.1 Polyangiales bacterium
GCGCACCCGCGGTCCCCTTGCGGATCCGCCAGGCCCTCAACGTCGAGAGCGGATTGAACGACGGCATCGCATTGCCCGTCGTCCTGATCTTCGCAGCCCTCGCCAGCATCGCTGGAAGCGACGACCGTACCCCCACCGAGTGGGCTCAGTTCGCCGCACTCCAAGTGACCCTCGGCCCCTTGGCCGGCGTGGTCGTCGCTTGGGTGGGCGGCAAGCTGATCAGCTGGTCGAACGAGCGCGACTGGATGGACGGACGCTTCGCCCGGCTTGCGGGCATCGCGTTGGCGCTCTTGTCCTTTGCCAGTGCCGAGCTCATCGGCGGCAACGGCTTCATCGCCGCGTTCGTCGCCGGAGCAACGCTCGGGAACAGCCAGCGCGGCAAGTGCGAGTTCCTCTACACCTTCCTCGAAGCCGAGGGGCAGCTCTTGACGCTACTCGTCTTCCTTCTCTTGGGCGTTTCGCTTTCCTGGCCTGCACTCGCCGAGAGCAACCCCATCATCTGGCTCTACGTCGCGCTGAGCCTGACCCTCGTCCGCATGGTCCCCGTCGCCATCTCGACGATCGGAAGTGGCCTCCGCCCACCCACGGTTCTCTTTGTCGGCTGGTTCGGCCCACGCGGCCTTGCGTCGCTGCTCTTCGCGATTTTGATCCTCGAGGAATCCGAGCTCCCCCACGAACAGCTCATCTTCAACGTCGTGATTCTCACTGTCCTCGGCAGCGTCTTTGCCCACGGGATGAGCGCAGCACCCGGTGCCCAGTGGTACGGCAGGCTCGCGACCAGCGCCACGGCCTGCCCCGAAGAACACCGAGAAGTCACCGCACACCCATTGCGCGCCGGCCCAAAGCGCACGACCTAGCTCAAGGCGCGGACACGATGTTGCGCTCGATGAACCGCAGCAACGGCGCGATGACATTGTTCGTCTCGTCGTCTTCCGCTGCCACGATATCCACGTGGGCGTAGCCCTCGGAGATGAACACCTCGAATCCGCCGGCTGTATTGCCGAAGGTCGGGAACGCCGTGTTCGGTTGTTCGCGATCGACGACTCGAGCGGTGCTGCCGTCACAGCTTGGTGCAGTACAAGCCGCAAGCGAGTCCGCGTAGCTGAGCATGCGCGCGGGCACGGCAACCCCTCCGTTGCTCGCACCAAACGCGATCACGGGGATGTTCACGTTGCGGGCCTGTGTGATGTTATCGATGTCGGACCGGCCCCGTCCTTCCGGGGGTGGCGCCGAAAGCGGCGTGGTGTCGAGCCCCATTCCCGAAACGACGCCGAGGCCCGAGCTCGGGTAGTACCAATCCGAGAAATTCGTCTGCCCTCGATAGAAGGTCGGCATCATGTGCCCTTCGAGGTCCGTGGGCTCGACTTCGACCCCCCAACGGCTCGTTCCCTCGGTCGGCGCCGGGCCGTTGTCCGTCAGCACGCTGGCCGGCATCTCGTTCCCGTAGTTCAGCCAGGTGCGCACACCGTCCACGGTTTCCCCGATCGTACCGAGCGAGGTCGCGACGAAGCTCGCTGCTGCCGCGGCTGCGCCATCATCGTCGAGGAACAAGCCGATCAAGGCCACCGAGGTCGCAGGCGCCGGCCCCAGCAACAAGGTGAGCGCCGAGAGCTCGGGCACCTGGTTCACCGCGTTGTTGCCTTCGATGCCGCCTTGATCCGCCTGTAGAATTGAAATCCCCGTGTCTCCATGGAGGTCGCCTTCGAGCGCCGCCACCTCGGACACGGCCAAGAGCTGAGGCGACAAGAGTCCTGCAACGACGGAGTACGCGTTGGTCGGCTCGATGCAGGAGGTATTGTCGAACTCTGCGCAGTCATCGGCTTCGGTGTCGACCGTGCAGGCCGTCTCGCCATCGATGCAGCGGGGCTCTTGGCTCAGCACCGCCCCGTAGAGCCCGCCGTCGAAGCGCGCCTCGATCCGATCGAGCTCGGCGTCACTTGGTGGGCCGGCTGGCAGGCTTCCCCCGCCGCCCTCGAGCATGACTAGCCCACGGACCTTTTCGTAACCCGGTTCCGGGTCGCCGCCTTCGAGGTTGAAGTCTGTCGCCGCGTAGCGTGCGGTAAAGCCCGTTCCCGCGGAGTGACCGCCTAGGAACACATTGGCGTCGCGCGCCGTGCTTCGAGCGGCTTCGACCACCGCATCGATGTCTTGCGAGTGCACGAGCGTCGTCCATTGCGCCATGAACGCGAGGTCTTCGCCCGTGTCGTAGAACACGGCCCGACGGCCCAACTCCGAGGCCAAGGTGTCGCTCATCTCGAGCCCGAGATCCTCGCCAAACAAGAAGTCGAGACCGATCGACGGGTCCTGTTCCTCCTCGGCGAGGTCGAGGCCCGCGGTGTCCTCGACTTGGTTGGATCGCCGATCGACCGCCCAGACTTCAACCACCATGGACGCCTCACGCTTGGCGCGCCGGGCAAGGCTCTCCGCGAGCACGGCAAACGTCGAAGCGCCTCCTTCGAAGCCCGGCACCAGCACGAGGATCGCATGCGGCTGAACGTCGGCCTGGTCGGACAAGTGGTAGCGCGTGTAGCGGGCATGGTTGAGGTCGATGTCCGCGCTGCCGAACTGTGTGATGAGCTTCGGGTTGGTGACCGTCACACCCGGGCTTCCCGGCGTGTGCGCGGGCTTGGCATCGCTCGGAAGATCCACCGTTTCCAACTGAAACAACGACGCGGCCTCACCGCCTGCACCGCCTGCACCGCCGTCTCCACCGTTCCCGCCGCTTCCGCCGCCTCCTCCGCCACTGTCACTGCAAGCGGCCAGCGTGGTCACGATCAAGAACGGCAGCGCGATAGCGAAGACAAAGGCTTTGAACATCGATGGCATGGTCACCAACCCCGCGTGATGGAAATGAAGGGGAGAGCCTCCCACACCTTGGCCGAGATCAGAAGCCTCGTCAGGGGAGGCTGGGCTACCCGGTAAATCGGTCGACGAGCGGTGACCCGTCCGGCGCCTCGATCTGAAACGCCGCCACGTCCGAGAACGCCTTCACGAAGGCGGGCCGCTTCGACACGCGCGAGATATAGCTCCGAAAGATCTCGTCCCGGCAGAGCCCGTAGCCCCTCGCCCAGCTCACGTTGTGCCCGATGATGCAGTCGGCTGCTGTAAACGCATCGCCACAGATGAAGGGCTGTCGCTCGAAACGCTCCCGGAGCTGCGGCTCGATCTCGCTGATGAACTTGTCGCGGTACCGCTTGATCGTGCGTGTGTCTTTGTCGTCATCGGCCAGCAAGTGCTCGTGAACGCGCACCTGCCAGAGGATCATGTCCATCCACGACGCGCCGAAGTAGAGCATCTGCAAGTAATCCGCGCGTTCGAGTGACAACGGCGTCGGTGGTGGCGCCAAGCCTTTGTCGGGAAATGCATCCGCAAGCCAGGTCACTATGGCCCCGCTCTCGAGCATGTGCACCGAGCGCCCATCTGGCATGGTGATCTCCAGCGTTGGCACGTTGTGGTTCGGATTCTTGCGCAGGTACTCGGCCTCGTACTGCTTCCCCTTGTACAACGGCACGAGCTGCACTTCGAAGTCGTCGTCGACCACTTCGTGCAACATCCATTTGACCCGCGCGCTCCGCGTGGCCGGGTAGTGATAAAGCTTGAATCGGGGTGTCTTCATCGAGTCCTCACCAACTTCGCGATCAGCTCCACGTGCGGGGTTTGCGGAAGCGTGTCGTAGGCGCGAAGGCTCTCGAGTGCATAGGCCGGTGCGAGCGCCTCGATGTCCTTGGCAAGCCCTGCCGGCCCGCAGGCCATGATGTGAATGCGCGCGGGTCCGAGGCGCAGAAGCTCTGCGGCTGCGATCGAGCCGAGCCCCTTGCGAGGCGGATTCGCGACCACGGCGTCCGGCGCGTTCGTTTGGCGCGCGAGGAACTTTTCGACGGTTTCAGGCTCGATGCCGAGGCTCTCGGCGCCTTCCGGATGCGATTCACACGCAAGCACGTCGCTCGCCATCGCGCGAAGCCGTCGGGTCGTCGCCCCCGACCCCGCATAGAGATCGAACACGCGCGTCGCCTCGATGCCCTCGACGAGGTCGTCGTACATCTGTTCCGCCACCCTTGGATTCGGTTGAAGAAACCCGAGCGGTCCGACGCGCGTCCCATCCACGTCGAGTGTTTGGATCCCCCGAAGCGGGGCCGATTTCGCGCCCTTCAGCGCGTTCCCCTCGTCCCGATGGAAGCTGCGGGCAACACCGTGGCACTTCGTCAGCGCCTTGCTCAAGCGCACGAGCTCTTGGTCGCTTGCTTCACTCGTCACGAGCGTCGCTAGCACCTCAGTTCCGTTCGTCCGCAGCCACACTGCGCGAAGCCCAAGCTGCCCGCGCTCATCGTTGTGCGCGGCGATACCGAGGTCCCGCGCCACCTCCGCGATCTCGTCGGCAGCCTCGGCAATGAGCGGATGGTCCACCAGGCAGCCTTCCATGTCCGCCGGCCGATGGGTTCCACGGATGAAGCTTCCAAGGCGCAGATTTCCCGGCCCGCCAAACGCGATGCGCTTGGCGCTCCATCGATAGCCAAGCGCTTCCGGCGCCGCGACCACCTCGTCCACCTCGAGCCCGTGTTGCGCGCGCAACATCTCCCGCAAGACCGCTCCCTGGTCCGTCTCCTCGAGCGCCATCAGCGCGCACCCCGTGCAACGCCCGCCCACGACATCTCGATGTCGCGCACAAAGCGGCACCCGCCGACCCGAATGCTCGCGCTCCAGCTCCACCGCGGTTGCAAAGGTCGTGTGCTTCCCGATGTGATCGAGCCGCGCGACCACACGCTCCCCAGGAAACGCGCCGGCAATCCGCACGTGCCCGGCGACCCCTTCGCCGGACGGCAACAAGGCCTCGACCTCGAAGGTCTCCTGGTCGCCGACTCGTCGGCGAGTTTGCTTCTTACTCAAACGAAATACTCCAGCTTCCGCGGATGCTGGCCGACCGCACCAAGCCGCACAAGGCGAGGTGGTTTGGCACCTGGATCGCGGCGCTGGCGCGACTGGCCTAGCCGCGCTAGCTTCGGCGTCGAAAAATGCGTGCCCTTTCCCCTCTCCACGTGGCCGTCGGCGCGGCCCTAATCCTTTTCGTTTTCACTACCGGCTGTAGCGACTCGGGCGGCGTTGAGGCCAATCCCGACGAGCTCTTCGCGCCCGGCCCCTACGAGGTTGGCTATCGGGAGTTCCCGCTCACCTACAGCGAGGCTGCGTCCGGTGACGACCGCGAGCTGCTCTTGCGCGTCTGGTATCCGGCCGCCCCCGATTCAGGCGCGGACCCTGCACGCTACGCGCTGAGCAACGGCACCATCAACATCGAATTGGCGGCCGGCATCGCGCTCGATGCGCCGCCGGTCAACGAAGAGGAGAGCTTTCCCTTCGCCGTCTACTCCCATGGCAATGGAGGAGAGGGTTTGCTCGCGTACCCGTACGGTGAGCTGATGGCTTCTCATGGTTGGATCGTCGTTGGCCCCAATCACACCGGCAACACCGCTTTCGATTTCCTCGAGACACCCGATCCGGGAACGCGCTCGGCCCTCGATCGTCCCAACGACATCACGGCGGTCATCGACGAATTCGAGTCCGGCCTCAGCGGTGACGACCTCGCTGGCAAGGCCGACACTTCGGGCGTCTTCGTCTTCGGCCACAGCTTTGGCGGCTACACGACCTTCACCTCCGGCGGCGCAGACGTCGATTTCGACGCTGCGAACGAGGGTTGCGAGGGCTCGACGAGCGCGAGTTGCGAGGTGCTGGCCGACCCCGACGTCGAAGCGGCCTACCGCGCAGGCTTCGGTGACCCGCGTGTGGTCGCGCTCGCGCCCCAAGCACCCGCGCTCGTCTCGATCGCCGATGGCGAGCTTGCCGACCTCGGCATCCCCACGATGCTGATGAGCGGCCGTCTCGACCAGACCACCACCCAAGAGACTTCCGCGGAGCCGGCCTGGGCTGGCGTCGACGACCCCGACGACCTCTGGGTCGAGATGCCCCTAGG
>JBATLA010000558.1:0-1728 GCA_049669945.1 Polyangiales bacterium
GGTCATTGCCGACCACGCGCGGACGACGGCATTCCTGATCTCCGAAGGTATTTTCCCCGACAAGGACGGCCGCGCGTATGTGCTGCGCCGCGTCATGCGCCGCGCGATTCGCCATGGGCACCGCCTGGGCATTGGCGAGCCGTTCCTGCACCACTGCGCGTTGCGGGTCGTCGACGACATGGGTGACGTCTACCCGCAGCTCGGCGAGCGGCGTGCGCTCATCGAGGAGATCACGCTTCAGGAAGAGGAGCGTTTCCGCCGGACGCTCGACCGCGGGCTTCAGATGATCGCCGACAACGACCAGTGGGTCGACGAAGGTGGGACCCGTTCTCTTCCTGGCGAGGTTGCCTTCAAGCTCTACGACACCTATGGATTCCCGCTCGACCTCCAGGACGTCATCGGCCGAGAGCAGGACTTCGAGATCGACCAAGCGGGCTTCGACCAACATCTCGAGCAGGCCCGAGAACGTAGCCGCGGATCGAAGGTCGGGAGCTCGGCTGTCGCAGACGTCTACCCGGCGCTCGCACAGGAGGTCGGCACGCTCGAGTTTCTCGGATACGACACCGAGGAGGCGCAGAGCGAGGTGCTCGCCTTGTTGTCCGATGGCGCCCGTGTCGACTCGCTCTCGGAGGGTGACGTCGGCGAGATTGTGACACGAGCGACGCCGTTCTATCCGGAGCAAGGTGGTCAGGTTGGCGATCGAGGCGTCATCGAGATCGCGGGCGCGCGCTTCGAGGTGCAGGACACGCAGAAGCCGGTTGACGGCTTGATCATTCATCAGGGCAAAGTCGCCTCCGGCTCGATCACGGTGGGCGCAAACGCCGACTTGCGCGTCGACCACCAGCTCCGTGGCGCGACGCGTCGAAACCACAGCGCGACGCATCTACTGCACTGGGCGCTCCGACAGGTCGTCGGGGAAACCGCGGCCCAGAAAGGCTCGCTCGTCGGTCCGGAGCGTCTGCGCTTCGACTACAGTGGCACCCGCCCGCTCGAGGCGTCCGAGATCGATGAGATCGAGAATCTCGTGAACGCACGCGTGCTCGAGAACACCGCCATCACGACCGAAGCGCTCCCGATGGACGAGGCCAAGAGCCGCGGCGCGATCGGCATCTTCGAGGAGAAGTACGGAGAAGTCGTCCGGATGCTCACAATCGGCCCATCCCTCGAGCTCTGCGGCGGCACGCACGCCTATCGAACCGGCGACATTGGCCTTTTCAAGGTGCTTTCGGAGACCGGCCTTGCCGCCGGCGTCCGCCGCATCGAGGCGACCACCGGTCTCAACGCTCTCAGCCATCTACGAAGCGTGGAATCCGAGCTGTCGAGCACGGCTGCGCTCCTGAAGGCGCCTGCGCAACAGCTCCACGACCGCGTCGAGCGCCTGCTCGAGCAGCAAAAGGAAGCCCAGCGCGAGATCGAGCGCCTCAAACGTTCGATCATGTCGGGCGACAGCGCAGATCTATCCGCCGACGCGCGCGAAGTCGATGGCGCGCGCGTGCTCGGTGCCATCGTCGAGATCGGCGATGCGGGCACGCTCCGCGAGATGGCCGATCAGTTGCGGGACAAGCTCGCGCCCGCGGTCATCCTGCTCGGCTCCCCGAGCCAGGACGGCAAGAAGGCGATGCTCGTTTGCAGCGTGTCAAAGGCGCTCACCGATCGGTTCCGTGCGGGGGACATCGTCAAAGCCGCGGCATCCATCGTGGGCGGCAGTGGTGGCGGTCGGCCCGACTT
>JBATLA010000559.1:0-1569 GCA_049669945.1 Polyangiales bacterium
GTTAGCAATGATAACATAGGCTGTGAGGTAGCTCACAGAAAAAGTTAGCGGTGATAACATAGCTTCTTGCGAAGTAAGCAGCGATAACATAGGGTGCGCGGGCACGGGGTCGGGCACGGAGTCGGGATCGATGGGGAACAAGCCGTATCACCACGGGAACTTGAAGGAGAGCTTGCTCGCGGCGGCGCTTCGGATCGTGGATACCGACGGGCCCGATGTTCTCAGCATGCGGGCGCTTGCACGGGATGCAGGCGTTTCATCGGCGGCGCCTTTTCGACACTTCGCGGACAAGCGGCAGCTGCTCGACGCGATCGCCGAGCGCGCGGGCGCAGAGATCGACGCCAGGCTCGACGAGGCCGCGGCCGAATGCACGGACGCGCTCACGCAGTTTCGCGCGATGACAGTCGCCTACGTGCGCTATGCCGCTGAACATCCCGACCTTTTCGCGCTAATCCACAGCCGCTCGGCCGTCTCGGGGCGCTTCCTGGGTCAAGTCAACGATGAGCGGCGGCTAAAGTTGATCGCGCTCATCATCGAAGGGCAGAACGCCGGCCTCATCCCCGAGGCCGATCCCGAGCTCGTCGCGCTGACCAGCGAGGCGCTCACCCATGGCTTGGCGCGCATGATTGCGGACCGCCATCCGAGAGTCCGCGACCTCAGCTCCGAGGACGCACGAAAGCTCGCACTCGCGGCGACGCAACTGCTCCAAACGGGCATCGGTCTCTCCTAAAGCGCTCATTGACGGGGAGCACGCCTCGCTCGATAGTCCGCCCGATGAAGCGAATCACGCCCATATTGGGTCTCCTCTTGGTCGCCTGCGATCCGGGTTCTTTGCTTGGAATTAGCGACGCTGACTCTCCCTCGGGGGTCCCCGAGCACTCAGCCGACCCGGCAGGTGAGCCCACGGCTCCCATGGAGCTTCCCGAAGGCTCGTCGTCCGAGGAAGATATTCGCGCGGCGCTGACGGGTGGCGTCCCTGCGGGCCGCTGGAAGGAGGGCCTGCTCTTCGAAGGCCTCCGACCTCAGCCCTGGCTCAAGAGCGCAGCCAACTGGTTCCCCCGGACGGAAGACGTTCAGCCCAATGAGATGCGGATCATCTTCATGGGCACGGCGCCGTTCATTCGGCCGGGCCAGATGAACACGTCGATCTTCGTGCAGCTCGGCAATGGTGAGAACTTCGTTTTCGACATTGGCGAGGGCTCCGTCGCGAACTACATCGCCGCAGGCTTCGCGCTCAACGAAATCGACAAGGTCTTCATCACGCACCTGCACGTCGACCACTTCGGCGCACTTCCGTACCTCGCGATGTTCGGCGGCTGGGCTGGCCGCTGGCACAAGAACCTTCACATCTACGGTCCCTCGGGTCGGACGCCTGAATACGGAACGGCGAAGATGGTCGAGGGCATGAAGATGATGCTCGGCTGGCACATCGACGCCTTCAGCGTGTTCCCGGTCGGCAAGGCATGGGACTTCCAGGTTCACGAGTACGATTTTCGCGACAACGGTGGCGTCATCTACGACGAGCACGGCGTCCGCGTCATCCATTGGCAGCGCTCGCATGCCAAGGAC